>CAZAEG010000323.1:0-8908 GCA_964484035.1 uncultured Enterobacteriaceae bacterium
CGCACTTGCGCGCGTCCCGCTGCAGCCGCAGCATGCTCACGAGCTCTGCGGCGTAGATACCCGCGGGCACGACGATCACGCCATAGCCGATGAGGATGAGGGTCGAGGCGATCAGCCGCCCGAACGGCGTCACCGGCGCGATGTCGCCAAAGCCCACCGTGCCGACGGTGACCACCGCCCAGTACATCGCGATCGGGATGCTGGTGAAGCCGTGCTCGGGCCCTTCCACCAGGTACATCACCGCGCCGAAGATCGTGACCAGCGCAAGAATGGCGAGCAGGAACACGACGATGCGCCGCCAGCTGCGCTGCAATGTCTCGAGCAGCATGCTCGACTCGCGCACGTAGCGGCGCATGTGCAGGATGGCGAAGATGCGCAGGATGCGCAGTACCCGCAGCACGATGAGGAACTGTGCTCCGGGCACAAGCAGCGCGAGGTAGGTGGGCAGGATCGCCAGCAGGTCGACCACCCCGAAGAAGCTCCGTGCGTAGCGCAGCGGCTGCTTCACGATCGCCAGCCGCAGCGCGTACTCGGCGGTGAAGCACAGCGTGAACCCCCACTCGATCGCGTAGAGCAGCGCGCCGTGGCGCGCATGCAGCGAGGCCACCGAGTCCATCAGCGCCACGGCCACGCTGGCGAGGATGGCGAGGATCAGCAGGACGTCGAACAGCCGCCCGGCCTGCGTATCGTGGCCGAAGACGACGCGGTAGGTGCGCTCGCGCCAGCCCTCGCCGGCGTGCGAATCGGGAACGTAGAGGCCGCTCAACGGGAAATCTCCATGAATTCAGGCCAGTATAATGGCCACCGGCATGCAACGCGACCCGCCTCCGGGCAGCACGCACCCGGCGGGACTCGCCGGGTCGGCGGATGCGCTCGCGCTCGCGCGGCTCGGCGGGGCCTCGGCGCCGCTCGCGGTGATCACCGCGTCGGCGCGCGACGCGCAGCGCCTGGTCGAGGAGCTCGCCTGGTTCGCGCCGCAATTGCGCGTGAGCCTGCTCCCCGACTGGGAGACGCTGCCCTACGACGCGTTCTCTCCGCACCAGGACCTCGTCTCCGAGCGGCTGGCGACGCTGTATCGCATCCAGCGCGGCGAGTTCGACGTGGCGGTGGTGCCGGTGCAGACCGCGCTCGTGCGCCTGTGCCCGCCCGCCTACCTCGCCGCGAGGACCTTCTTTCTCGCCCAGGGCGAGCGCCTCGACATCGAGAAGCTGCGCGCGCAGCTCGCCACCGCGGGCTACCGCCACGTGACGCAGGTGGTGGCGCCGGGCGAGTTCTGCTTCCGCGGCGGGCTGATCGACCTCTTTCCCACCGGCAGCCAGCTGCCCTACCGGCTCGACCTCGACGACGACGTGGTCGAGGCGATCCGCACCTTCGACGTGGACACGCAGCGCACGCTCTATCCCGTGAAGGACGTGCGCCTGCTGCCGGCACGCGAATTCCCGCTCGACGAGGCGGGACGCGCCAGGTTCCGCAGCCGCTGGCGCGAGACCTTCGAAGGCGATCCGTCCAAGAAGGGCCTGTACCGCGACGTCTCCAACGGCGTCGCCGCCGCGGGGATCGAGTACTACCTGCCGCTGTTCTTCGACGAGGCGGCGACGCTGTTCGACTACCTGCCGCCCAGCACGACGCTCGTGCGTCACGGCGACGTGCCGGGCGCGGTGGAGGCGTTCTGGCGGGACGCGACTTCCCGCTACCGGCTGCTCGGCGGGCAGCCCGAGCGGCCGCTGCTGCAGCCGGCGGCGATCTTCGTTCCCGCGGAAGCGTTCCACGTCGCGGCGCGGAGCCTGCGCCGCGCCGAGCTCGAGGACGGCCTCGCCAGCGCGCCGCTGCCGCCGCTCGCGGTGGATCGGCGCGCGCAGGACCCGCTCGCCGACTTCAAGCGCTTTCTCGAGACCTGCGGCCAGCGCGTGCTGGTCGCTGCCGAGTCCGCGGGACGCCGCGAAACGATGCTCGGCTACTTCGCCGAGTACGGCCTCGCGCCCGCCGCCGTGGCGGACTTCGGCGCCTGGTCGGCGTCGCAGGAGCGCTTCGCGATCACCGTGGCGCCGCTCGCCGCGGGCTTCGCGCTGCCCGCCGAGGGCTGGTGCGTGGTCACCGAGGCCGAGCTGTACGCGGGCACGGTGCGCCGGCGCGCGCGCCAGGCGCAGGTCGCGAGCTCCGTCGAGGGGATGCTGCGCGACCTTTCGGAGCTGCGCATCGGCGACCCGGTGGTCCACGCGCAGCACGGCATCGGCCGCTACCAGGGCCTGGTCGGATTGGACCTCGGCGAAGGCGCCACGGAGTTCCTGCACCTGCAGTACGACGGCGGCGACAAGCTCTACGTGCCGGTGTCGCAGCTCGCCGTCATCTCGCGCTACTCGGGCGCCGAGGCCGAGGCTGCGCCGCTGCACAAGCTGGGCAGCGGCCAGTGGGACAAGGCGAAAGCGCGCGCGGCGAAGCAGGTACGCGACACCGCCGCCGAGCTCCTTGCGCTGTACGCGAAGCGCGCGGCGCGCGAAGGCCACGCCTTCACGGTGCAGGCGCACGACCTGGACGCCTTCGCCGACGGCTTCGGCTTCGAGGAAACGCCCGACCAGGCCGGCGCCATCCAGGCCGTCGTGCACGACATGGCCTCGGGCAAGCCGATGGACCGCCTGATCTGCGGCGACGTCGGCTTCGGCAAGACCGAGGTCGCGCTGCGCGCTGCGTTCGTCGCGGTCGCCGATCGCAAGCAGGTGGCGGTGCTCTGCCCGACGACGCTGCTCGCCGAGCAGCACTTGCAGACCTTCGCCGACCGCTTCGCCGACTGGCCGGTGACGATCGCGCAGCTGTCGCGCTTCCGCACGGCCAAGGAAGCCGCCGCGACGCTCAAGGCGCTTGCCGCGGGCGAGGTGGACATCGTCATCGGCACGCACAAGCTGCTGCAGCGCGACGTCAAGTTCCAGCGCCTGGGCCTCGCCATCATCGACGAGGAGCACCGCTTCGGCGTGCGCCAGAAGGAGCGGCTCAAGGCGCTGCGCGCCGAGGTCGACGTGCTCACGCTCACCGCCACGCCGATCCCGCGCACGCTCGCGCTCTCGCTCGAAGGCCTGCGCGAATTCTCCGTGATCGCCACCGCGCCGCAGAAGCGCCTCGCCATCAAGACCTTCGCCGCGCCCTTCGCCGAGGGCCTGATCCGCGAGGCGGCGCTCCGGGAGCTGAAGCGCGGCGGCCAGGTGTACTTCCTGCACAACGAGGTCGCCACCATCCAGCAGATGCGCGAGCGCCTGGCGCGACTTCTGCCCGAGGCGAGGATCGCGGTGGCGCACGGGCAGATGCGCGAGCGCGAGCTCGAGCGCGTGATGCGCGACTTCTACGCGCAACGCTCCAACCTCCTGCTGTGCACGACGATCATCGAGACCGGCATCGACGTGCCCACCGCCAACACCATCGTCATCCACCGCGCCGACAAATTCGGGCTGGCGCAGCTGCACCAGCTGCGCGGGCGCGTCGGGCGCTCGCACCACCAGGCCTACGCCTATCTGCTCACGCCGCCCGAGGAGGCGCTCGCCGCGCAGGCGAAAAAGCGCCTCGAGGCGATCCAGATGATGGAAGAGCTCGGCTCGGGCTTCTACCTCGCGATGCACGACCTCGAGATCCGCGGCGCGGGCGAGGTGCTGGGCGAATCGCAGTCGGGCGAGATCCAGGAGGTCGGCTTCAACCTCTACGCGCAAATGCTCGAGCGCGCGGTGCGCGCGCTCAAGTCCGGGCGCGCGGTGGACCTCGAGCAGCCCCTCGACGTCTCGACCGAGATCAACCTGCACACGCCCGCGCTCCTGCCCGAGACCTACTGCAGCGACGTGCACGAGCGCCTCACGCTCTACAAGCGCATGGCCAACTGCGAGTCGCGCGACGCGCTCGAGCTGCTGCGCGAGGAGCTGGTCGACCGCTTCGGGCCGCTGCCCGAGCCGGCGCGCGCGCTCCTCGAATGCCACGTGCTGCGGCTCGCCGCGCGGCCGCTCGGGGTGGCGCGCGTGGACGCCACGCACGAGACCGCGCTGCTGCAGTTCGTGCAGCAGCCGCCGGTCGACGGCGCGAGGATCATCGCCCTGGTGCAGCGCCGCAAGGACCTGCGCCTGTCCGGGCCGCAGCGGCTGCGCCTGGACGCGAAGATGCCCGGCTGGCCCGAGCGCGCGCAGGCGGTGCGCGAGCTGCTCGGTGCGCTCGCGGCGTGAACCTCGTCCTGCAGCCGGCGGACGCGGCGCAGGCGGCCGGAGCCGCACGCCTTTGCGGCGCGCGCGCCGTGGTGCAGATCGCCGCGGGCGCGTTCCGGTTGCACGCGGCCGAGAAAAGCGCGGCGGTGATCGAGTGGTGCCACGAGCAGCGGCTCGACTGCGCCTTCGTGCCGGAGGGCCGGCGCTTCGCCGATCTCAGGCTCCTCGCGATGGACATGGATTCCACCCTCATCACCATCGAATGCATCGACGAGATGGGCGACATGGCGGGGAAGAAGCCGGAGATCGCCGCGATCACCGCGAGCGCGATGCGCGGCGAGATCGCCTACCCCGAAAGCCTGCGCCGGCGGGTGTCGCTGCTCGCTGGCCTCGGCACCGACGCGCTCGAGCGCGTTTACCGAGAGCGGCTGCGGCTGTCGCCAGGGGCCGAAGCGTTGATTGCCGCGTGCAAAAAGCATGGCGTGAAACTGCTGCTCGTCTCGGGCGGCTTCACCTTCTTCACCGAGCGGCTGAAGCAGCGCCTGGGCATCGACTATACGATCTCGAATGAACTGGAGCTTGCCGGTGACAAGCTGACCGGACAGGTTGTCGGTCGCATCGTGGATGCGCAAGCCAAGGCGGCGCGCTTTCGCGAGCTGGCCCAGGCCCTGGGGGCGGCGCCCGCGCAGACCGTGGCGATCGGCGACGGCGCGAACGACCTGCCGATGCTCGCCGCGGCGGGCGTGTCGGTGGCCTATCGCGCCAAGCCCGTGGTGAAGGCGAAGGCGAGCTGCGCGCTCGATTTCTCCGGCCTGGACGGCGTTCTCCACCTGTTCGAATGAAGCTCCCGCGTTTCGGCCAGGGCACCTGGAACATGGGCGACGACCGGTCGCGGCGCGCCGGGGAGCTCGCCGCGCTGCGCGAGGGCATCGCGCTCGGCATGACGCTCATCGACACCGCCGAGATGTACGGCGACGGGCGCTCGGAGTCGCTGGTGGCGGAAGCGATCGCCGGGCAGCGCGAGCAGGTGTTCCTCGTCACCAAGGTGCTGCCGTCCAATGCCTCGCGCAAAGGCGTCGTGCGCTCCTGCGAGGCGAGCCTGAAGCGCCTGAAGACCGACCGCGTCGAGTGCTACCTCCTGCACTGGATGGGCTCGTATCCGCTCGACGAGACCGTGCGCGGATTCGAGGATCTGCTCGCCGCGGGGAAGATCCGCTCCTGGGGCGTGAGCAACCTGGAACTTTCCGAGATGAAGCAACTGCATTCGCTTGCGGGCGGCAAGGCCTGCGTCACCAACCAGCTGCTCTACAACCTCTCGCGCCGGGGAATCGAGTTCGATCTGCTGCCCTGGTGCGTCCAGCAGGGCATTTCCGTCATGGCGTACTCGCCGGTGGAGCAAGGCCGGATCCTCGGCCACAAGTCGCTGCAGCAGGTGGCGCAGCGCCTCGGCGCCACGCCCGCGCAGGTGGCGCTCGCCTGGGTACTGCGGCAGGATGGCGTGGTCGCGATTCCGAAGGCGGCAACTGCCGAACATGTGCGGGAAAACCGCAAGGCGCTCGAGCTCAAACTGGATGCACAAGCACTCGTGGAACTGGACAAGGCGTTTCCCGCGCCGAAGAGCCCTATGCCATTGGAGATGCTGTAAGGCAGGGGCTCGTGTCGCGTGGTCCCGGGCGGAGCGTCGGGAAAGGGCGACGCCTGCGAAGGCCACGCGGCGAACAGCACTGGCGCACTTCCGGCGTGGGCGCCGCGGGTGCACAATAGCCGCGCTTCTCGAACTCAAACAGGAGTCAACGTATGACCAAGACCGCACTGGCCGTGCTGCTCGCCCTCGCCGTCTCGCCCGCGCTCGCCCAGGTCAAGGACTGCGACGAGCTGAAAGCCGAGATCGATGCCAAGATCACGAGCAACGGCGTGGCGATGTTCACCACCACCATCGTCGACATGAGCGCCCCCGAGGACGGCAAGGTCGTCGGCACCTGCGGCGGCCAGACCATGAAGATCGTCTACAAGCGCGGCGCGATGCCCCTCGGCGAAGGAGCGGCGGGCGCGCCCGCGGGCGCGGCCGCGCCGTCTACTTCGAAGCAGTAACCATAATCTCCACGAGGGCCGCCGGGTCCGCGAGCTTCGCCTCGATGCAGGCGCGGCCCGGCAGGTTCTTCGGGTCCACCCACTTCGTCCACACCTCGTTCATCGCCGCGCGGTGGCGGATGTCGCTCACCCAGATGGTGGCCTGCAGGATCTTCGACTTGCCCGAGCCCGCCTTGGCGAGCAGGCGGTCGATTTCCGCCAGCACTTCCTCGGTCTGGCCCTTGACGTCGTTCTTCAGGTTCCTGGCGACGATGCCCGCCAGGTAGACGGTATCGCCGTGCTCGACCGCAAGCGACAGCAGCGGTCCCGGATCGTGGCGCGTGATGCTCACGGGTTTCTCCTTTATGCCTTGTCCAGGCTCAGCCTGCCGGGTCCCATGAAGGCTACATAGAGCATGCCGCCCATGATGGCCAGGTTCTTCTGGAACGCGATCGCCTCGCCCGCGTCCGCCCAGACCGGGTGGAAGATGTACGTGGCCGCGGCGACGAAGAGGAAGATCGCCCAGGCCGCCCAGCGCGCCTTCCAGCCCACGGCAAGCATCAGGCCGCCGATCAGCTCGATGACGATTGCGCCCACCAGCAGCACCTCCACCATCGGCATGCCCTTCGACGCCATGAACTTCGCGGTGCCGGCGAAGCCGCCGATCTTGGCGTAGCCCGATAGCACGAAGATGTGGGCGAGCAGGATGCGCCCGGCGAGCAGTCCCCAGGGTTGGTATTGGTTCATGTTGCAGCCTCCTCGTTGAAGTTGCCGCTAGCGCTCGGGCGGCGGTCCGCGGCGCTTGGGAGGGCGGTTGTGAAACTTGCGCCCCGGATTGCCCGGGTGCTGCGGGCCGCCGCCGTGGCGCGGGCGGTTCTGCCCGCCGCCCTGGTCGGGGCGCGGCGCGCCCAGCCGGTTGCTGCTCGCCAGCACGATTTCGAGCTCGTTCAGCTCGTCCCACTGCGCATCGGTGCGCTCCCGGTCCGGAATCTGCAGCAGCTCCCGCAGACGGGCGAGGCGCGCCTGGTGTTCAGGATCGCTCATGGGCGCATTGTCTCACTAACCGCCGCCGCCGCCACGCCTAGCCCAGCTTCTTCAGGATTCCTTCCATCTCCGATTTCGGGTACGCGCGCAAGGTTTGCCCGCGCACGTTGCCCGCCATGCCGATGGCAAGCACGAAGGCGGACATGCTCGGGCCGTCCGGCGCTTCGAAGGTCCCGACCACGTCGTAGGCGCCCATGGTCCAGTGGATGTCCTTCATCGTGACGCCGAACTTCTTGCCCATGTCGCGAATCGCATCCGAGCGCTTGACGCTGTCCTTCACCGTCTTGACGCCCTGGTCGGTGAAATTGCCGAGAATGATGAATGTAGGCATGGCTCTGTCCTCCTCCGTGTTGCCGGCCCCCGGGCGCCGGCTGTCAATCCGGGAATGTACCGCGGCCCGCGGGGTAGGCCTGCTCCCAGTTCCTGCCGTCCGTGGGGATCACCGTCATCCCCGTCACCGTGCCTTCGTCCAGGCAGCGCGCGTTGACGCTGACGCCGTCGGGGTGCGAGCGCGGCACGTAGAACGCCTTGATGCCGCACACCGAGCAGAACAGGTGCTTCGCGGTGCGCGTATTGAATTCGTAGGTCGTCAGGGACCCCTCGCCGGACAGCAGCCGGAAGCGCGCCTTCGGCACGATGAGGTGCAGGTACGCGGTCTTCGCGCAGACCGAGCAGTTGCAGTCGGTCACCTCGAGGTGCGCGGGCGCGTCGACCTCGAACCTGACGCGGCGGCAGTGGCAGCCGCCTTGGTGCGTGACGCGCGCGGAGGGCATCGAACCGGGTTCAGGCGCGCGTGACGTGCGCGGCGACGCAGAGCCAGCGCCCCGCGCGCTTCTGCCAGATGTCGGTGTAGCGCCCGGCGCCGGGCTGGCCGTCGGGCTTCGTGTAGACCGTCTTCGCGTGGATGATGGCCACGTCGCCGAGGACGCGGATATTGACTTCGCGCGGCTCGAGGCCGGAGATGCCCGCCGGGCGCAGGATCTGGGCGAGAAAGCCGGCGCGGCCGACGAGCGTGCCGTCGGGGTTGGTGTTGAGGAAATCGTCCGACAGATGCTCGTCGAACCAGCGCACGTCGCTGTTCTGCACGGAGTCGACGTAGCCCTTGTTCAGCTTCTCCAGGACCTCGCGGTCCATCGACAGGGTGTCGTCCTGCATGCGCTCCATGCCTCAACGCACCATCGTCATTGCGCCAGGCTCGGTCCGCGAGTTTTGCGTTGGCATGAGCGTCCCTCCTTTGGGTTAACTACCTCTGCTGCCGGCGTCGATTCTATGCTGTTCGTCGTCTGGGTGTTCGTCGCGGCGGTGCGCGGCGACAAGGCCGGGGACGGCTAGCCACCGCCCGGATCCGGGACAACGATCTTCGAATCGTCTCTGTTCCCCCATTCTCCCCAGGATGCCACGTAGTTTCGGACGCGTGGATAGCCCAGGGCCTTCAGGGCGAGGAATGTGTTGGCCGAGCGGTAGCCCCCCTGACAGACGGGGATGACGGTCTTGTCCGGCGTTACGCCTCTTGAGACGTAGAGATCGCGGATTTCCGCCGCCGGCCGAAACGCGCCCCTGTCGTCCAGGTGGTCGCGCCAGAAGATGTGCACGGCGCCCGGAATGGTTCCGGCGCGCCGGGC
>CAZAEG010000324.1:0-11217 GCA_964484035.1 uncultured Enterobacteriaceae bacterium
CCGCGGCCAGGCTTCGGGCAGGGCCTTCGCCAGCTCGATCGCGCCGTCGCGGGGCGGATCGACCAGCAGCTTGTCGAAGGCGCCCCAGGGCGCGAGGTTCGGCTCGAACAGGTTCGCGGTCTCGAACTGCGCCGTGAGCCCATTGGCGAGCGCGTTCGCGCGTGCGCGCTCGACCAGCGCCTTCGAGCCCTCGAGCCCGATCACCTGCGCGCCGCGCGTGGCAAGCGGCAGCGAAAAGTTGCCCAGCCCGCAGAACAGGTCGCCGACGCGCTCCCCGGGCTGCGGGTCGAGCAGACGCACGGCGCGCGACACGAGAAGTCGATTGACGCCGTGGTTCACCTGCGTGAAGTCCGTGGGACGGAAGGCGATGCGCAGGCCGAATTCGGGCAGCGCGTAATACAGGCCCGGCGGCGATTCGGGATGGAACGGCGCGGCGCTCTCCGGCCCGCGCGGCTGCAGCCAGACCTGCACGCCCGATGCGTCGGCAAAATTCCGCAGCAGCGCCAGATCGGCGTCGCTGCAAGGCTGCAAGTGGCGTAATACGAGCACCACCGCTTCGTCTCCGACCGCCACCTCGATCTGCGGCAGCCGATCGCGGATCGACAATTGCCCGATCAGCCCGCGCAATCCGGGAATGAGCGCCGAGACATGCGCCGGCAGCACCAGGCAGCCCTGCATGTCGGTGACGAAGGTGGAGCGGCGCTCGCGGAATCCCACCATCGCCCCGCCCTTGTTCTCGACGTAGCGCACCGAGAGCCGCGCGCGCCGGCGGTAGCCCCACTCCTCGCCGTAGATCGGCGCCAGCATGGTTTCCGGCCGCACCTTGCCAATGCGCTCGAGGCAGTCCTCCAGCCAGCGCTGCTTGGCGGCGACCTGGGTGCGCACATCGGCATGCTGGATGATGCAGCCGCCGCAACTCTCGTAGTAGGGGCACGGCGGTGCGCGCCGGCCGCCCGCCGCCTGCAGCACCGTCACCGTGCGCGCGGTGTCGAACTTGGGCTTCGAACGCAGCACCTGAGCGTCGACGGTCTCGCCGCCGAGCGCGCCCTCGACGAACACGACCTTGCCTGCCGCGTTGCGCGCGATGCCGTGGCCGCCGGCATCGAGCGCGTAGACGTTCAGCCGGACCAACGGGTGAGGAACTCGCGCCAGTGCGCGGCCTTCAGCTTTTCCAGCGCGCCGCGCAGCAGCGCGCACTCCTTGCCGTACTGCGCCTCGGTGAGCGCGCCGCGCAGCTTCTGGAAGCGCAGGTACAGCAGGTAGGTGTTGGCGGTATCGGCCTCGCAGTAGTCGCGGATCTCGGCCATGCGGCCGTCCAGGTAGGCCTGCCACACGGCGGCGCCGCCGACGCCGATCTTGCCCGGAAAGCCGGCGAGCTGCGCCACCTCGTCGAGCGGCGCGTTGTTTCTCGGCTGGTAGAGGGCGAGGACGTCCATCAGGTCGAGATGGCGCGCATGGTAGCGGCCGACGTAGCTGTTGAAGCGGAAATCGCGATCGTCCTCGCCCTGGTCCCAGAATTTCGGCGCCGCGACGCCGTGCAGCAGCGCGCGGGTGTTGAGCACCGGCAGGTCGAAGCCGCCGCCGTTCCACGACACGAGCTGGGGCACGAGCTTCTCGACGCCGTCGAAGAAGCGCTGCAGGGCCTCCTTTTCCGGAGTCTCCGGCTCGCCGATCGAGAACACCTTGATGCCGTCGCCCTCGCGCAGCACGCACGAGATCACGGCGACGCGGTGCAGCGGCGGCGCGAGGAAGTCGCTCCCGGTCTGCGTGCGCCGCTTCTGGAACGCGATCTCGGCAACGTCGCCATCCGGCAGCGATTCGGGCAGCGCATACAGCCGCCGGATGCCCGGGCAGTCGGGAACCGTCTCGATATCGAAGGCGAGGACCGGCGTCATCTCGTGATCGAGCCAGTCAGGCCCTGGTTGCGTTCCGGCTCATTTCCTGAAAACCAGGAACAGTCCGACGACGAGGCTGACAGCACCTCCTATGTAGAAAGTCATGACCCTGTCGGTCGGCGAGCCTGTAAAGGCCTCGGTGACTTGTGAACCGACGGAGCCGGACAACCGATAGGCCCAGAACGCCAGGCCAAGGCCGATGACCACCAGGGCGATGCCGATGATCTTCTTCGTAGAAGCTGAGCCGTTTGCCATGTTGAATTCCTATGGTCGGATACGTTGAAGTGCTCCTACTGGCGCGCAGCACCGCGCGGGCCTCAGTCGGGGAACACGCCCGTGGAGAGGTAGCGATCGCCGCGGTCGCAGATGATGGTGACGACCACGGCGTTCTTGAGCTCCTTCGAGATCCGCAGCGCCACCGCCACCGCGCCGCCGGAGGAGATGCCGGCGAAGATGCCCTCCTCGCTCGCCAGGCGCCGCGCCATCTCCTCGGCGTCCGCCTGGCTGACGTACTCCAGCCGGTCGACGCGCGCCTTGTCGTAGATCTTCGGCAGGTAGCCCTCCGGCCACTTGCGGATGCCCGGGATCTGCGCACCCTCCTCCGGCTGGCAGCCGACGATCTGGATCTTCGCATTCTTCTCCTTGAACAAGCGCGAGCAGCCCATGATGGTGCCGGTGGTGCCCATCGACGAGACGAAGTGCGTGATTTTGCCTTCAGTGTCGCGCCAGATCTCGGGGCCGGTGGTCTCGTAGTGCGCGAGCGGGTTGTCCGGGTTGGCGAACTGGTCGAGCATGATGCCTTGGCCCTCGCGCACCATCTTCTCGGCGAGGTCGCGCGCGGCCTCCATGCCGCCCTTCTGCGGCGTGAGGATGATCTCGGCGCCGAACGCGCGCATGGTCTGGCGCCGCTCCACCGACAGGTGCTCGGGCATGATGAGGATCATGCGAAAGCCCCGGATCGCCGCCGCCATGGCAAGTGCGATGCCGGTGTTGCCCGAGGTGGGCTCGATCAGCACGTCGCCTTTCTTGATGGTGCCGCGCTCTTGCGCGCGCCGCACCATGGAGATCGCCGGCCGGTCCTTGACCGAGCCCGCGGGGTTGTCGCCCTCGAGCTTGGCCAGGATCAGGTTGTTGCGGCGCGCGTTCTCGGCGCCCGGCAGGCGCTGCAGGCGCACGAGCGGGGTCTCGCCGATGAAGTCCTCGAGGGTGCGCTTCATGCCGCCGCCAACTCCCTCACGTACGCGGCCACGCCCTCCTGCACGCTCATGAACTCGCCGTCGTAGCCGGCGGCGCGCAGCCGCGTGAGGTCGGCCTGCGTGTAGCTCTGGTACTTCCCGACCAGGTCGGGCGGAAACGGGACGTAGCGGATCAGGCGCTTCGCGACGAGCTCCTGCGCCGACGCGCTCGAACCCTCCAGCGTATTGATGATCGTGGCGACGACCTCGTTGAAGGTCTGGGCGCGGCCCGTGCCGCAGTTGAAGATCCCGGAGACGTCACGGTGCTCGAGCAACCAGAGACTCACGGCGACCGCGTCGTCCACGTGCACGAAATCGCGCCTCTGCTCGCCATCGCCATAGCCGTCGGAACCGACGAACAAACTGAAGAATCCCTCTGCGCGGAAGCGTTCGTAGGCCTGCAAGGCGATCGAATGCATGCCCTTCATCTTCTTATGTGTCTCGTTCGGTCCGTACACATTGAAATAGCGCAGCCCCGCGACCTGCGAACCCCGCCGGCTCATCTCGCGCCGCACGTACTGATCGAAGAGGAATTTGGAATAGGCGTACACGTTGAGCGGCTTCTCGTTCTCACGGTCCTCCGTGAACCCGGGTCCCAGGCCGTACACCGAAGCCGATGACGCATAGATCAGCGGCACCTCTTCCTCCTGGCACCAATCGAAGAGCGCTTTCGAGTAGGCGGTGTTGTTCTCCAGCATGTACTTGCCATCCGGCTCGCGCGTATTCGTGCAAGCGCCCTGATGCAGCATCGCCTCCACGGCGCCATCGAGGTTCCCGGCAGACAGGCGCGCGAGGAACTCGCCCTTGTCCATGTAGTCGGCAATCTCCAGCGCGTAAAGGTTTCCTGCGTTGAGGCCGCCGGACAGGTCGTCCACCGCGAGTATCTCGGTGATTCCCTGTCTGTTCATCGCGCTTACGAGCCGCGAGCCGATGAACCCGGCGGCGCCGGTAACGACGTGCAGCATCAGTTCCCTCCGAACAGCTCGGCGCGCGTCACCACCGCGGTGCCGAACTTGGTGACCTTGATGCCGCCCGCGCGATTGGCGATGCGCGCGGCGGACTCCATGCTTTCGCCCGCGGCGAGCATCACTGCCAGCACCCCGATCACGGTGTCGCCCGCGCCGGTGACGTCGGCGACGTCGCGCCGCTCGCCCTTGATGCGCACGGCGCGCCCCGCGCGGTAGAGCGTCATGCCGTCCTCGCCCCGCGTCAGCAGCAGCGCATCCAGGCGCAGCCGCGCGCGCAGCGCCTGCGCGCGCGCCGCGAGGTCGCGCTCGTCGCGCCAGCGCCCGACGACGTCCTCGAGCTCCTTCAGGTTCGGGGTGATGAGGCTCGCGCCGCGGTAGCGCGACCAGTCGTCGCCCTTCGGATCGACCAGCACCGTCTTTTTCGCGCGGCGCCCCTCGCGGATCATGGTGGCGACGTGCGCGAGCCCGCCCTTGCCGTAGTCGGAGAGCAGCACCACGTCGCACGCGGGTAGCGCCTTGCGGTAGTCGGCGAGCTTGGAGGCGAGCACCTCCTTGGAAGGCGGGGTCTCCATGTCGATGCGCAGCAGCTGGTGCTTCTTGTGCACCACGCGCAGCTTCTGCGTGGTGCGCACCGAGGCGTCGCGGCGCAGGCTCGCGGTGACGCCCTCGGCCTGCAGAAGCTGCGCCACGCGATCGCCGGCCGTGTCGCGCCCGGTCACCGAAAGCAGCGTCGTCGGCGCGCCCAGCGCCGCGCAGTTGCGCGCCACGTTCGCCGCGCCGCCGAGCCGCTCCTCCTCGCGCTGCCACAGCAACACCGGCACGGGCGCCTCCGGCGAGATGCGCGTGGCGTCGCCGAACCAGTAGCGGTCGAGCATCACGTCGCCCACCACGAGCACGCGCGCGTTCGTGGTCGCCGGCGCCTTCATGTACCCCTGCCGATGGCGAAATACTCGAAGCCGTGCGCCTTGACCACGGCCGGATCGTACAGGTTGCGGCCGTCGAAGATCACGGGCGAGCCGAGCTTCGCCTTCAGCGCCGCGAAATCCGGGCTCCTGAACTCGCGCCACTCGGTGACGATGGCGAGCGCGTCGCAGCCCTCGAGCGCCTGCAGCGCGCCGTCCACGATCTCGACGCGCGGCTCGCCGTCGTACAGGCGGCGCGCCGCGGCGCCGGCGACCGGATCGTAGGCGCGCACCCGCGCGCCCGCGGCGAGCAGGTCGTCGATCAGCGTGCGGCTCGCCGCCTCGCGCAGGTCGTCGGTATTGGCCTTGAAGGCGAGCCCCCCGAGCGCGAAGCGCCGTCCCGTGAGCCGCTCGCCGAAGCGCGCGCGCACCTTGTCGCCAAGCACGTGCTTTTGCGCTTCGTTCACCTCGTGCACCGCCCCGAGCAGCCTTAGCGGCTGGCCCGCCTCCTGCGCCGTGCGCTGGAGCGCCGACACGTCCTTCGGAAAGCACGAACCGCCGAAGCCGGCGCCCGCGTACAGGAAGTGGTAGCCGATGCGCGGATCGGAGCCGATGCCCTGGCGCACCTCCTCGATGTCGGCGCCCAGCCGCTCGGCGAGGTTGGCGAGCTCGTTCATGAACGAGATGCGCGTCGCCAGCATGGCGTTGGCGGCATATTTGGTGAGCTCCGCCGAGCGCACGCTCATCTGCAGGACGCGCTCGTGGTTGCGCTGGAACGGTGCATAGAGCTCCCGCAGCAGCGCGGTGGCGCGCTCGTCCTCCGAGCCGAGGACGACGCGGTCCGGACGCATGAAGTCTTCCACCGCGGCGCCTTCCTTGAGGAACTCCGGGTTGGACGCCACGCTGAACTCGTGCCGCGCGCCGCGCCGGCCCAGCTCCTCAGCGACCGCCGCGCGCACCTTGTCCGCAGTGCCCACCGGCACGGTCGATTTCGTAGCGATGACGCGATAGCCGTCCATGTGCCGGCCGATGGCGCGCGCCGCCGCCAATACGTGCTGCAGGTCGGCCGAGCCGTCCTCGTCGGGCGGTGTGCCCACCGCGATCAGCTGCAGCTCGCCGTGCGCCACGCTCGCGGCCACGTCGGTGGAGAACACGAGCCGACCCGCTTCGCGGTTGCGTCGCACGATCGGCTCCAGCCCCGGCTCGAAGATCGGCAAGCCGCCACTGTTCAGCTGCGCGACCTTGGCTGCGTTTACATCCAGGCAGAGCACGTGGTTGCCGGCGTCCGCGAGACAGGCGCCGGCCACCAGCCCGACGTACCCGGTACCGATGACGGTGACTTTCATGGCGAGAGATCGAACTCCTCGGTGCGGCGCGGCGGATAGCTCTCCCAGCTGCCGCAAGCCGGGCAGTGCCAGTGGAACTGGCGCGCCTTGAAGCCGCATTCCTCGCAGCGGTAGCGCGCGAGGCGCCGCGTGTGGCTGTGCACCAGATTTCTTATCAGCTCGAGGTCGCGCCGCCGCTCGGGGTGCGTGTCGGCGACGATCTGCGCCTCGAGCAGCCGGTCCAGGCCGAGCAGCGTCGGGTTGCGGCGCAGCTCGTCGCGCACCAGCTTGTAGGCCGCCTCCGCGCCCTTCGCCTCGAGCGTGGTCTGGAACACGGTGTCGAGCAGGTCGAGCGACGGATAGCGCTCCAGGTAGCCGGCGAGCAGCGTGAGCCCCGCCTCGAGCCGCGCCACCTGGCGGTACGCGTCGAGCAGGCGCGGCGCGACCAGCGCCAGGTAGGCCGGGTTCTGCGACTCGACGCGCTGCCAGTGCTCGATGGCGCGTTCCAGGTTGCCGGCCGCGCGCTCCAGGTCGCCGAGCGCGATGCTCGCGCGCACCGACTTGCGGTTCGCCTCGAGCGCCGCCTCGAGGTGCTGGCGCGCCTCCTGCGGCCGCGAGTGCGTGGCCTCGCTCGCTGCCCGCTCGCACAGGAACTGCGAGATCTCCCGCACGCGCGACTCGCCCGAGTCGTCCTGCAGGCGCTCGGCCATGACGATGGCGCGCGCCCAATCCTTCTCCTGCTGGAAGATCTCCAGCAGGTGGCGGCGCGCCTCGGTGGCGTGCGCACCCGTTTCCAGGCGAGCGAACTGCTCCTCGGCGCGGTCCAGGATGCCCGCCTTCAGGTAGTCCTGCGCCAGCTCGAACGCGGCGGCGAGCTTCTGCTCGGCGCCGAGGTCGGGGCGCGCGACGAGATTCTGGTGCATGCGGATGGCGCGGTCGTACTCGCCGCGGCGCCGGAACAGGCTGCCCAGCGCGAAATGCAGCTCGACGGTCTCGGGATCGACCTTCATCACCTCGATGAACGACTCGATGGCCTTGTCGGGCTGCTCGTTGAGGAGGAAGTTCAGCCCCTTGAAGTACGAGCGCGGCAGCGCGCGCGACTCAGAGACCAGGTGACGGATGTCGATGCGCGCCGCGAGCCAGCCCAGGCCGAAGAACAGCGGCAGCGCGAGCAGCCACCAGTACTCGAACTCCATCAGCCCTCCGCGGGCGGCGGCGGCAGCGTCGGCGCGTCGTCCGGCCGCGCCCCCGCGGCGCGCAACTCGCGCCGCAGCCGCGACACCTCGCGCCGCTGGCGCAACACGGCGCCGAGCGCCGCGAGCAGCCCGAGCGCGGCGCCGCCGGCGAAGAACGCGAGCAGCAGCACGACCAAGGGCGCCTGCCAGGCGAGGTCGAAATAGAACCGCAGGGTGACGGTTTCGGTGTTGCGCGCCGCGAAGGCGAGCAGCAGGATGAACAGCGCGATGCGGATCGTCCAGGTGAGGATGCGCATGGAATGGACCGGGGGCCGACCCCGGCCTTACCGCGTGGCCTGCGCCTGCTGGGCGGCGGCCTCCACCGCGGAGTCGACGCGCTCGCGCAGCTCCTTGCCGGCCTTGAAGTGCGGGACGTACTTCTCCGGCACCTGCACCTTCTCGCCCGACTTGGGATTGCGCCCGACGCGCGGCGGGCGGTAGTTGAGCCCGAAGCTGCCGAAGCCGCGGATCTCGATGCGGTGCCCGGCGAGCAGCGCCTGCGTCATCGCATCGAGGATCATCTTCACCGCGTACTCCGCGTCTTTCGCCACCAGCTGCGGGTAGCGCTGCGCCAGCCGGGCGATCAGTTCGGACTTGGTCATGGCGACCGCTCCCCTACCGTTCTCGGACCGGTCCGTCTATTGCTGCGGGTTGGAACTGCCCTTGTCGAGCTTGGCCCGCAGCAGCGCCCCGAGGTTGGTCGAGCCCGCGGCGCTCGCCTGGTTCTCGCTGCGCAACTGCTTCATGGCGTCGGTCTCGTCCGCCATGTCCTTGGCCTTCACCGACAGGTTGATGGAGCGGTTCTTGCGGTCGACGTTGATGATCATGGCGCTGACCGTGTCGCCCTCCTTGAGCGCCGTGCGCAGGTCCTCGATGCGCTCGCGCGCGAACTCGGAGGCCCGCAGGTAGCCCTCGATGCCGTCGGCGAGCGCCACCACGGCGCCCTTGGCGTCCACCGACTTCACCGTGCCCGGCACCACGCTGTTCTTGTCGTGCCCGGCGATGAAGTTGGTGAACGGATCGCCCGCGAGCTGCTTGATGCCGAGCGAGATGCGCTCGCGCTCGACGTCGATCGCCAGCACCACCGCCTCGACCTCCTCGCCCTTCTTGAAGTTCTTGACCGCTTCCTCGCCGGGGAGCGACCAGGAGAGGTCCGACAGGTGCACCAGGCCGTCGATGCCGCCCGCGAGGCCCACGAAAACGCCGAAGTCGGTGATCGACTTGATCTGCCCCTTCACGCGGTCGCCCTTCTTGAACTCGCGCGCGAAATCCTCCCAGGGATTGGGCTTGCACTGCTTCATGCCGAGGGAAATCCGGCGGCGCTCCTCGTCGATCTCGAGGATCATGACCTCGACCTCGTCGCCCACCTGCACCACCTTGGAGGGGTGCACGTTCTTGTTGGTCCAGTCCATCTCGGAGACGTGCACCAGCCCTTCGATGCCCGCTTCCACCTCGACGAACGCGCCGTAGTCGGTGAGGTTGGTGACCTTGCCGAACAGGCGCGTGCCCTGCGGGTAGCGGCGCGAGATGCCGACCCAGGGATCCTCGCCGAGCTGCTTCAGGCCGAGCGACACGCGGTTCTTCTCGGCGTCGAACTTCAGCACCTTGGCGGTGACCTCGTCGCCGACGCTCAGCACTTCGGACGGATGCTTCACCCGGCGCCAGGCGAGGTCGGTGATGTGCAGCAGGCCGTCGATGCCGCCCAGGTCCACGAACGCGCCGTAGTCGGTGATGTTCTTGACGATGCCCTTCACCACCGCGCCCTCCTGCAGGCTGGAGAGCAGCGCCTCGCGCTCGGCGCCGGCGCTCGCCTCGAGCACCGCGCGGCGCGACACCACCACGTTGTTCCTCTTGCGGTCGAGCTTGATGACCTTGAACTCCATGGTCTTGCCTTCGTACGGCGTGGTGTCCTTCACCGGCCGCAGGTCGACGAGCGACCCGGGCAGGAAGGCGCGGATCCCCTTGGTCATGACGGTCAGGCCGCCCTTCACCTTGCCGGTGATCACGCCTTCGACCTTCTCGCCCTTCTCGAGCGACTGCTCGAGCTCGATCCAGGCCGCCATGCGCTTCGCCTTGTCGCGCGACAGCCGCGTGGCGCCGTAGCCGTCCTCCAGCGCCTCGATCGACACGGAGACGAAATCGCCGGGCTTGACCTCGACCTCGCCGGCATCGTTCTTGAATTCCTCGGCGGCGATGATCGACTCGGACTTCAGCCCGGCGTTGACCACGACGTAGTTGGGATCGACGCTGACCACCTCGGCGGTGATCACCTCGCCGACGCGCATTTCCTTTCGCGTCAGGCTCTCTTCGAACAGCGCGGCGAAGGACTCGTTGGCGGGGGATTTGGAGACTGCGGGGGAAACGCTTGCCATGAAAGGGAAAAACCTCGGTTTCAGCCGCTCGGCCGGCGAAGGCGCGCGCGGGTCAGGTTGCAAAAAAGGGCCGGCCGTCAGGCCCGCCCACCCAGATTCCTCTCCCGGCACCACTCCAGGATCAGGCCGACGACTTCAGCAAGCGGCCTGTCCGAGGAGTCCAGCTGCAGCGCGTCCGGGGCCGGCGCCAGGGGCGCCACCGCCCGGGCCGCATCGCGAGCATCGCGCTGCGCCAGGTCACGGGAAAGGGCGGCAAGGTTAGCATCGATTCCTTTGTCTATCAACTGCTTATACCTGCGTTGGGAGCGCACTTCCGGGGTGGCGG
This sequence comes from uncultured Enterobacteriaceae bacterium, assembly GCA_964484035.1. Lineage (GTDB taxonomy): Bacteria > Pseudomonadota > Gammaproteobacteria > Burkholderiales > SG8-39 > JAABQT01. Next base: position 10,258 of record CAZAEG010000324.1, read on the forward strand.
TGAGGAACACTTTGAGGGCCGCATCCGGGAACACCACCGTGCCCATGTCGCGGCCTTCGGCGACCAGGCCCGGGGCCCGGCGGAACGCCCGCTGGCGCTCGACGAGCGCCCGCCGGACCTCCGGCCGCTGCGCGACGTCGGAGGCGCGTACGCCCACGGCCTCGTCGCGCAATTTCTCCGTAACATCTTGTCCGGAAAGAAAAATCCTTCCAGCCCGGAACTCGATCCGCATGTCGCGGGCGGTCTGCTCCGGGGTCTCCGGCCCGGCCAGCGCGACCAGGCGGTAGAGCGCGCCGCTTTCGAGCAGGTGGAAGCCGAGCGCCGCCGCCACGCGCTCTGCCACGGCGCCCTTTCCCGAGGCCGAGGGCCCGTCGATGGCGACCACCGGGACCGTCATCGCGTGATGCCGGCGAACGCCGCGAAATAGCCGGGGAAGGTCTTGGCGACGCAATCCGGGTCGTTGATGCGCACGCGCACCCCGCCCAGTGCGGCGAGCGACAGGCTCATCGCCATGCGATGGTCGTCGTAGGTATCGAGCGCCACGCCGGAGGCGAGCCTGCGCGGCGCGACCCTCAGGCAATCCGCCCCGGCCTCGACACCGGCGCCGAGCTTGCCGAGCTCGGTCGCCATCGCCGTAATGCGGTCGGTCTCCTTCACGCGCCAGCTGGCGATGTTGCGCACCACGCACGGGCCGTCGGCGAACAGCGCCATCGCCGCCGCCGTCATCGCCGCATCCGGAATATGGTTCAGGTCGAGATCGAAGGCGCGCAGCGGCGCCTGCCCTTCAGCTTCGATCCAGTCCTCGCCCAGCGCCACGCGCGCGCCCATCGCCTCGAGCACCTCGGTGAAGCGCACGTCGCCCTGGATGCTGCCGCGCCCGACGCCCTCGACGCGCACCGGGCCGCCGGCGATGGCGCCGGCGGCGAGAAAATACGAGGCGCTCGAGGCATCGCCTTCGAC
>CAZAEG010000325.1:0-5168 GCA_964484035.1 uncultured Enterobacteriaceae bacterium
GACCTCGTCGGGGCAGGGATTGACGACCCTGAGGTCCATCCGGATCTCGGTCTCCTTCCAGTAGGACGCGAGCGACTTGCCGGCGGTGGTGTAGGTGGCCGATCCCACGATCGAGCCGCTGTCCATCGCATCCGCGTTCGATTTGAGGTCGATCTGGACGTGCTTGAACTCGGTGCCGAGCGCCTTGTGGATGCGCTGCCAGTTCAGCCAGTTCATGAAGCCGGCGTTGGTGTAGAACACCGGCTTGCCGCTGAAGTCCTTCCAGCACCTGAACTTGCCGGCTTCCTTGGCTGAGACCGCCATCATGGATTCCATCGGATAGGAATACCAGGCGTGCGCGATCTCCGGCATCTTGGACTTGTAGTCCTTGAAGCCGCCGATGCGCTCATGGAACTGGGTCATGCCGATGTCGGCGGTGTAGGCGATCTCGCCGTTGCCGTCCATCACCGCCTTCATCGCCACCGTGGGCGAGGCATACGGCTGGACCGTGACGGTGTACTGGCCGCCGAGCGCTTCCTCGACGATCTTGGTCATCTGCGCGGCGATCTGGTAGCCGTAGGAGCCCACGGGCGAGGTCGCCCAGCGCAGCGACTTGCGCTCCTGCGCCTGGGCCGGCGCCAGAGCGGAGACGGCGAACACGGCGGCAAGCGCAGTTACGCTCGCCGTAATGCGGTGATGCGAGCTCTTCTTCAGCATGATTCCTCCTCCGGTTAGCCTACTGCAGATTGATGCCGTGCCCATCATAAACCCCTTCCGATCCCGCGATACAGCCTGCCCGGTGCGCCCTGCTCAGCCCAGCCCGTCGCCCACGGCGACGTTCTCCGGCCGCAGCTCGATTCCGGAGGCCTTCGCCTGCTGCAGGAGCAGCGCGGCGAAGTCCTCCTCCCTCATGCCGCGTCCGATCATCGACTGCACCAGGTCGCGGGCGAGCGCCGCCAGCGGCATCGGCACTTCGAAGCGGCGGCCGGCGTCCAGTCCCAGGTCCATGTCTTTTCTCAGCAGCTCGGGCGTGAAGGTCACCTTGAAGTCCAGGTTGACGAAGGCCGGCGTCTTGTAGCGCGTGAACATCGAGCCCATCACGCTCTGGTTGAGGAAGTCGAGGAAGGCGTGCCGCGGCACGCCCGCCTTCTGCGCCAGCACCGTGATTTCGGCGAGCGACTGGATGACCACGCCGAGGAACACGTTGTGGCAGATCTTGACGATGCGCGCGAGCTCGCCCTCGCCGACGTAGCTCGCGGCAGGGGCGATCATCTTCAGCAGCGGTAGCGCCTCGTCGAAGGACTTCCTCGGCCCGGAGCACACGAACGAGAGCTTGCCCGCCTTGATCACCTTGGCGTTGCCGGAGACGGGCGCTGCGAGGTAGTCCACGCCCGCCCTGCCGAGCAGCTCGCGCAACTCCGCCGAGCCCTCAAGCGAGATGGAGGAGCACTCGATCACCATGCGCGGCCGGCTCTTGCCTGCCAGCAGCTCGCCCATCACCTGCTTCACGTCTTTCCACGCCGCCACCATGCAGAAAACGATGTCCCGCCCCGCGAGGTCGGACAGTCGGTCCGCCACCTTTGCGCCGTACTGGGCGAGGGGCTCCGCTTTGGCCTTGGTGCGGTTCCAGGCGAGCACGTCGGCGCCGCCCCTGGCAAGGCGCGCCGCCATTTCATAGCCCATGCGGCCGGTGCCCATCCAGCCGACGCTCGGGTGCGCGCTCATTTCGGCTTCACCGCGATCATGTCCAATTCCACGCGCGCGCCGGGGGTGCTCAGGCAGTTGACGCACACCGTGGTGCTCGCCGGCTTCCAGCCGCCGAAATACTGCTCGAGCACCGCAACCATGCCGTCCATGTCGCGCATGTCGGTGAGGTACTTGGTGACCTTCACCACGTGGCGCCAGCCGAGCCCTTCGTGCTCGAGCACCAGCCGGATGTTCTCCATCGCGCGCCGCGTCTGCCCCTCGATGTCGTTCGGATGCACGTGCTCCTCGAGTACGTGCGGGTGCCGGTGGTAGAGCGGCGAAGGCGTGGCGCCGGAAACAAACAGGATGTCGGCGGGTCCTTCGACACGCACCGCGGGCGCGTAGGGCATCAGCACTTCCAGTTCCGGATGCGGCTGCACCACGGCCGGCATGCGGCCCTCAGTACGGGTTGGCAATCGGCAGCTCCTCGGCTGGGTAAAGCGAAATGATCTGCGCGCCCTTCGGCGTCAGGATCACTTCCTCCTCGATCCGTGCGGCGGAGATGCCGTCGGACGCCGGGCAATAGGTTTCCACCGCGAACACCATGCCGGCCTTGAGTTCAATCGGCTCGCGGAAGGAGTTGAGGCGCGAGATCAACGGCCGCTCATGCAGGCCGAGGCCGAGGCCGTGGCAGAAATTGAGGCCGAAGGCGTCCATCTCGTTGGCGAAGCCGGCCTGCTGCGCCTTGGGCAGCGCGGCGGCGATCTTGTCGGTGCTCATGCCGGGCTCGAGCAGCTCGATCACCTTGTCCATCCACTCGCGCGCCTTTCGGTAAGCCGTGCGCTGCGGGCCGGTGGCGCGCCCGACGTTGAAGGTGCGGTAGTAGCAGGTGCGGTAGCCCATGAACGACTGGATGACATCGAAGAACGCTTGGTCGCCCGGGCGGATCAGCCGGTCGGTGAAGTTGTGCGGGTGCGGCGAGCAGCGCTCGCCTGAAATCGAGTTGATCGCCTCGACGCAGTCCGACCCCATCTCGTACAGGCACTTGGTGGCGAGCGCCACGATCTCGGATTCCTTCACGCCGGGCTTCAACGCCTCGGCGATGTCCTGGTACACGCCGTCCACCATGGCGGAGGCCATGTTGAGCAGCATCAGCTCGTCCGCGTTCTTCACTTCGCGCGCCTGCAGCATCGCCTGCTGGCCGTCGCGCACCTCGATGCCCTCCTTCTGCAGCGCGAACATCATCGGCAATTCGATCATGTCGACGCCGAGCGGCATCTTCGCCACGCCTTCCGCCGTCAGGATCGACTTGATCTCCTTCGCCGCGTCGCGGAACAGCGTGGTATCGGCGCCGACCGCGCCGCGCATGCCCGTCAGCCCGGCCCGGCAATGGTCCTGGTGCAGCCAGGGCGCGTGCAGCTTGTGGTGGCGCGCCGCCGAGCCGAAGTCCCAGACGTAGGGGTCGCCGTTGCCGGTCAGCAGCGAATAGCGCGTGAGCTTGTCGCGCGCCCACTCGCCGATCACCGTGCTGGTCGTGTAACGGATATTGTGCTGGTCGAAGCACAGCAGCGCGCCCAGGCCCGAGTTGGCGAGCGCGGCGCGCGTGCGCGCCAGGCGATAATCGTGCAACCGCCGGAAGTTGACGCGCTCCTCGAAATCGACCTGCGTATGGCCGGGCGCCTGCAGCGGCCGGCTCCAGTCGTGATGCGGGTCGATATCGTCCGGGCGGACGATTCTTGCCTCGGGGCGCTTGCTGCCCATGGTTCCTCCGGCGCGAAGTTTAATACAATCGCTGCATGAAAAAACGCCCGGAAGAATTGCGTTCGCACCGCTGGTACGGAGTGAAGGACCTGCGCTCCTTCGGCCACCGCTCGCGCACCGCGCAGATGGGCTATGACCGCAGCGACTATGCGGGCAAGCCTGTCATCGCGATCGTCAACACCTGGTCGGACATCAACCACTGTCACACGCACTTCCGCCAGCGCGCCGAGGAGGTGAAGCGCGGCGTCTGGCAGGCGGGCGGCTTTCCGCTGGAGATGCCGGCGATGGCGCTCGCCGAGACCATGCAGAAGCCCACCACCATGCTGTACCGCAATTTCCTCGCCATGGAGACCGAGGAGCTCCTGCGCTCCTACCCCGTGGACGGCGCAGTGCTCATGGGCGGCTGCGACAAGACCACGCCGGCGCTCATCATGGGCGCGACCAGCATGAACCTTCCGGCGATCTACCTGCCGGCGGGCCCGATGCTCAACAGCCACTGGCGCGACCAGACGCTCGGCTCGGGATCCGACACCTGGAAATACTGGGACGAGCTGCGCGCCGGCCGCATTTCGGAAAAGGACTGGAACGACATCGAGGATTCCATCGCGCGCTCGCCCGGCACCTGCATGACCATGGGCACCGCCGCGACCATGATGTCCCTCGCCGAGGCGCTCGGCTTCACCCTGCCCGGCTATTCCTCCATTCCCGCCCCCGACTCGATCCACGCGCGCATGGCCACGCTCACGGGCAAGCGCATCGTCGACATGGTGTGGGAGGACCTCAAGCCGAAGGACTTCCTCTCGCGCGGCTCGTTCGATAACGCCATCACCACGCTGATGGCGATGGGCGGCTCGACCAACGCCATCGTGCACCTGGTGGCGATGGCGGGGCGCGCCGGGCTCGCGTTTGCGCTGGAGCGCTACAACGAGATCAGCGCGAAGACGCCGGTGATCGCCAACGTGCGGCCCTCGGGCAAGCAATACCTGATGGAGGACTTCTACTACGCCGGCGGCTTGCGCGCGATGCTCTGGCAGCTCAAGGACCTCCTCGATCTCTCGGCGAAGACGGTGAACGGCAGGACCTTGGGCGAGAACATCGAAGGCGCGAAGGTGTGGAATGCGGACGTCATCCTGCCGCGCGACAAGCCGCTGAAGGCCTCCGGCGGCATCGTCATGCTGCGCGGCTCGCTCGCCCCCGACGGCGCGGTGATCAAGACCAGCGCCGCGGATCCCAAGCTGATGCAGCACACCGGCCGCGCGGTGGTGTTCGAGGACTACAACGACATGGCGGCGAGGATCGACCGCGACGACCTCGACGTGGACGCGAACTGCGTCCTGGTGCTGAAGAACGCCGGACCCCTGGGCGGGCCGGGTTTCCCCGAATGGGGCATGCTGCCGATGCCGAAGAAGCTGGTGAAGCAGGGGGTGAAGGACATGGTGCGGCTGTCGGATGGCCGCATGAGCGGCACCAGCTACGGCACCTGCATCCTGCACGTGGCGCCGGAAGCCTACGTCGGCGGCCCGCTCGCCTTCGTGCGCGACGGCGACCTGATCGAGCTCGACGTGGAAAAGCGCGCGCTCAACCTGAAGATCCCGCAGGCCGAGATGGCCAGGCGCAAGGCGGCCTGGCAACGCCCGCCGCCCAAGTACGAGCGCAGCTACGGCGCGATTTTCTCGCGCCACGTGAAGCAGGCGAACGAAGGCTGCGATTTCGACTTCCTCGAAGGCACCGCGCCCACCGCG
>CAZAEG010000326.1:0-6424 GCA_964484035.1 uncultured Enterobacteriaceae bacterium
CACATGGCGATCGTGGTCGACGAGTACGGCGGCGTGGCGGGGCTGGTGACCATCGAGGACGTGCTCGAGCAGATCGTCGGCGACATCGAGGACGAGTACGACTTCGACGAGGCGAGCGACAACATCCTGCTCGAGTCGAGCGGCCGCTACCGCGTCAAGGCGCTCACGCAGATCGCCGACTTCAACGCCGCCTTCGGCACGCGCTTTTCCGACCAGGAGCACGACACCGTGGCCGGGCTGGTCATCGCGCAGCTCGGGCGCGTGCCGCGGCGCGGCGAGACGCTCGCCGTGGACGGCCTGAAGATCCAGGTGCTGCGCGCCGACAGCCGCCGCGTCTACACGCTGCTGGTCGACAAGCCGAAGTAGGGACAGTCCCCATTTTTCGCAGGGCGAAAAATCGGGGACAGTCCCTGGTCGCGTTCCTCGCCGGCGCGGCGATGGTGCTGGCGTATGCGCCGTTCGACCTGCTGCCGCTCGCGCTGGTGGCGCTCGCCGTGCTCACGCACCTGTGGATCACGGCGCGCAGCGCGCGCGCCGCCGCCGGGGTGGGATTCCTGTTCGGCCTGGGCCTGTTTCTCGCCGGGGTGTCGTGGGTATACATCAGCCTGCACCGCTTCGGCGCCATGCCAGCGCCGCTCGCCGCGATCGCCACGCTCGGCTTCTGCGCCCTCCTCGCGCTCTACCCCGCGCTCGCCGGCTACGCGCAGGCGAAGCTGCGCGCGCCGCCCGCGCTGCGCGCGGCGCTCGTCATCCCGGCCTGCTGGACGCTCGCGGAGTGGCTGCGCGCGACGCTGCTCAGCGGCTTTCCGTGGCTCGCGCTCGGCAGCGCGGTCGTCGACACGCCGCTCGCGGGCTATGCGCCGCTCGGCGGCGTCTACGGCGCGTCGTTCGCCGTCGCGCTCTGCGCGGGGCTGCTGTGGTGCGCGGCGCTCGGCCAGGCGCGCTGGATCGCGGCCGCGGCCTTCGCCCTGGTCGGCGTCGCCGGCGCCGTGCTGCGCGACGTGCCGTGGACCGTCCCCTACGGCGCGCCCTTCGCCGCGAGCGTGCTGCAGGGCAACGTCCCGCAGGACCAGAAGTTCGATCCGCAGCGCTACGTGCGCACGCTGGAGACCTACGCGCGGCTCGCCGAGTCGAGCCGCGCGCGGCTCATCGTCACGCCCGAGACGGCGGTGCCGCGCATGCTCGACAGCGTCGATCCCGCGTACCTCGCGCGGCTCGAGGCGGCGGCGCGGCGCAACGGCGGCGATCTTCTGCTCGGCGTGCCGGTGCGCGTCGCCCCCGGCGAGTACTACAACGCCGTGCTCTCGCTCGGCGTCGCGCCGCGCCAGCTCTACTACAAGTCGCATCTCGTGCCCTTCGGCGAGTTCGTGCCGCCCGGCTTCGGCTGGGTGGTGCGCGCGCTCTCCATTCCGCTCGCCGACTTCTCGCGCGGGCCGGCGCGCCCGCGCCCCCTGGAAGTCGCCGGCCAACGCGTCGCCGTCAACATCTGCTACGAAGACGCGTACGGCGCCGAGCTCATCCGACAACTGCCCGCGGCGACGCTGCTCGTCAACGTCTCCAACGTCGCCTGGTTCGGCGATTCGCTCGCCCCGGCGCAGCACCTGCAGATCGCGCGCGCGCGCGCATTGGAGACCGGACGCATGCACCTTGCCGCGACCAACACGGGCCTCACGGCGGCGATCGGTCGCGACGGCCGCGTGCTGGCGCGCCTGGCGCCCTTCACCGAAGGGCGGCTCGAGGTCGAAGTGCAGGGCTACGCCGGCGCCACGCCCTACGTGCGCTTCGGCGACTGGCCGGCGCTCGCCCTGTGCGCCGCGGCGCTCGGCCTCGTCGCGCTGCGCACGCGCAGCCGGTAAGATGCCGCTCGACATGCTCACGTTCCAGAACCTCATCCAGCGCCTGGCCAAGTTCTGGGACGACCAGGGCTGCGTGCTGCTGCAGCCGTACGACATGGAGATGGGCGCGGGCACGTTCCATACCGCGACGTTCCTGCGCGCCATCGGCCCCGAGCCGTGGAACGCGGCCTACGTGCAGCCCTCGCGCCGCCCGAAGGATGGGCGCTACGGCGAGAACCCGAACCGCCTGCAGCACTACTACCAGTACCAGGTGGCGCTGAAGCCCTCGCCCGCCGACATCCAGGAGCGCTACCTCGCCTCGCTCGCCGCGCTCGGCATCGACGCGCTCGAACACGACATCCGCTTCGTCGAGGACGACTGGGAGTCGCCGACGCTCGGCGCCTGGGGCCTCGGCTGGGAAGTGTGGCTCGACGGCATGGAGATCACGCAGTTCACCTATTTCCAGGAGGTCGGGTCGCTCGCCTGCAAGCCGGTGCTCGGCGAGATCACCTACGGCCTGGAGCGCCTGGCGATGACCCTGCAGGGCAAGGAGAATGTCTACGACCTGGTGTGGACCCCCGGCGTCTCCTACGGCGACGTCCATCACCAGAACGAGGTCGAGCAGTCGCGCTACAACTTCGAGCTCGCCGACACGGAGCTCCTCACCCGGCACTTCGGCGAGTTCGAGGCCGAGGCGCGGCGCCTGATCGAGGCACAGTGCACGCTTCCCGCCTACGAGCGGGTGCTGCAGTGCTCGCACGCGTTCAACCTCCTCGATGCGCGCGGCGCCATCTCGGTCACCGAGCGCGCCGCCTACATCGCGCGCGTGCGCGCGCTCGCGCGCCTCGTGGCGCAGGCATACTACGCGTCGCGCGACCAGCTCGGCTTCCCGCTGGCCATGGGCCGGCCCTAGGGCGATGGCGCGCAAGTCCCCTGCCCCGCCGCGGGCGGAAACGCTGCTCGTCGAGGTGCTCACCGAGGAGCTGCCGCCGAGGTCGCTCGCGGCCCTGGGGCAGGCCTTTCGCGATCACCTGACCAACGACCTCGAGAGCAGCGGCCTGCGCACCGGGGACAGCGTCGCGCGCTTCTTCGCCACGCCGCGCCGTCTGGCGGTCGCCGTCACGCACGTTCTGCCGGTGGCGGCCGACACGCATGAAAGGGTTCTCGGTCCGTCGATCAAGGCGCCCGCGGAGGCGGTCGCGGGGTTCGCACGCAAGCACGGCATGGCGGAGGACGACCTGACGCGGTTCGAGACCAGCAAGGGCTTCGTCCTCGCGGTGGAGCGCACGGTCCCGGGAGTGCGGCTCGCGGATGTCCTGGCGCAGAAGGTGGCCGCCGCGCTCGCGGCACTGCCGGCGCCGAGGCTGATGCGCTGGGGCGACGGCGAGGCACAGTTCGTGCGCCCGGCGCACGCTTTGGTGATGCTGCACGGCGCCAAGGTGGTGCCGGGCAGCGTGCTCGGGCTCGAATCCGGCCGCCGCACGCGCGGCCACCGCTTCATGTCCAGGGGCTGGATCGCGCTGCGCGACGCCGACGGCTACGAGGCGCAGCTGCGCGCGGAGGGTGCCGTCATCGCCGACTTCGACGCTAGGCGCCTCGAGATCGAGCGCCAGCTGCAGGCCGAGGCCGGCGCACAGCGCGCCGGGCTCGGCAACTACGGCGATCTGCTGGCGGAGGTCACGGCGCTCGTGGAGCACCCGAGCGTGTATGCCGGCGCCTTCGCCCGGACCTTCCTCGACATCCCGCACGAGTGCCTGGCGCTCACCCTGCGCCAGAACCAGAAGTACTTTCCCCTGTTCGACGCGCGCGGCGCGCTGCTGCCGCGGTTCCTCATCGTCTCCAACATGCGCGTGGCGGACCCGCGTCCGATCGTCGAAGGCAACGAGCGCGTGGTACGCCCGCGGCTCGAGGACGCGCGCTTCTTCCTCGAGCAGGACCGCAAGCACCGGCTCGAGGAGCGCGTGCCACAGCTCGCCAAGGTGGTGTTCCACCACAAGCTCGGCAGCCAGCTCGATCGCGTGCAGCGCATGAAGATCCTCGCCGGCATCATCGCGCGCGCGCTCGGCGCCGACGACCGGCTCGCCGAGCGCGCCGCGGAGCTCTCCAAGGCCGACCTGCTCACCGGCATGGTGGGCGAATTTCCCGAGCTGCAGGGCGTGATGGGCCGCTACTACGCGCAGCAGGACGGCGAGCCGCCCGAGGTGGCGGAGGCCATCGCGGCGCATTACCGGCCGCGCTTCGCCGGCGACGAGCTGCCGCAGAGCCTGGTGGGCTGCGCCGTATCCCTTGCCGACAAGCTGTACCTGCTCGCCGGCTTCTTCGGCGTCGGCCAGCCGCCCAGCGGCGAGAAGGATCCCTTCGGCCTGCGGCGCGCGGCGCTCGGCGTCATCCGCATACTGGTCGAGCGCGCGCTCCCGGTGTCGCTGCACGACCTGGTCAACGCCGCCTACCAGGTGCTGCCCAAGGACATCGGCCAGGCGCACGCGCAGGTCGAGCTGTTCGTGCGCGAGCGCATGCGCGGCTACCTCGGGGAACGCGGCTACCGCGCGCACGAGATCGATTCGGTCCTCGGCCATCTGTTCGTGCGCCTCGACCAGATTCCGAAGCAGCTCGACGCCGTGCGCGCGTTTGCCCTGCTGCCCGAGGCGCCCGGCCTGGTGGCGGCCAACAAGCGCATCGCCAACATACTCAAGCAGGCCGACGGCGGGTCCGCGGAGTTCGACGCTGCGCTCTTCACCCAGCAGGAGGAGACCGGGCTCGCCGAGGCGTTCGCCGCCGTCCAGCCCGGCTTCGAGAGCGCGTTCCGGGCCGGCGACTACACCGAGGCCCTGCGCACGCTCGCCGCCCTGAAGGCGCCGGTCGACGCGTTCTTCGACAAGGTGCTGGTGATGGACGAGGACGAGCGGGTGCGCCGCAACCGCATCGGCTTTCTCGGCCGGCTGCACGCCACCATGAACCGCATCGCCGACCTGTCCAAGCTCGCCGCATGAAGCTCGTCGTGCTCGATCGCGACGGCACCATCAATCACGACAGCGACCAGTACATCAAGTCGCCCGCGGAGTGGAAGCCGATCAAGGGCAGCCTCGAGGCCATCGCGCGCCTCACGCAGGCGGGCCATCGCGTGGTGGTGGCCACCAACCAGTCGGGCATCGCGCGCGGGCTGTTCGACATGACCACCCTGAACGCCATCCACGACGCCATGCAGCGCGCCGTGCACCAGGCGGGCGGCCGCATCGACGCCATCTTCTTCTGCCCGCACGCGGGCGACGCGAACTGCGAGTGCCGCAAGCCCAAGCCCGGCATGCTGCTCGAGATCGGCCGGCGCATGAACGCGCCGCTGGAGGGCGTGCCGGTGGTGGGCGACGCGCTGCGCGACCTGCAGGCGGCGGCCGCGGTCGGCGCACGGCCGGTGCTGGTGCTCACGGGCAAGGGCAAGCAGACGCGCGCGGCCGGCGGCCTGCCGCCCGGCACCGAGGTGTTCGCCGACCTCGCCGCGTTCGCCGCGAAAACCGCGCCATGACGCTGCTGCGCTCGACGCTCTTCGCCCTGGCGCTGGTCGTCGTCACGCCGCCCTACGCGCTCGCCGCGCTCGCCACCTTTCCGCTGCCGCGCCTCGCGCGCTATCGCATCATTTCCGGCTGGTCGCGCCTGGTGGTGCGCCTCGCGCGCGCCCTCTGCGGCATCCGCTGGAGCGTGGAAGGGCGCGAGCACCTGCCCGCGAAACCGGCGGTGATCCTCGCCAAGCACCAGTCAGCCTGGGAGACGCTCGCCTTCCAGGAGATCTTCCCGCCGCAGGTGCTGGTGCTGAAGAAGGAGCTCCTGTGGATCCCGTTCTTCGGCTGGGGCCTCGCGCTCATGAGCCCGATCGCCATCGACCGCGCCAACGGCCGCGCGGCGCTGCGCGACATCGCGCGCCGCGGGCGCGAGCGCCTGGCGCAGGGCTTCTGGGTGGTGATCTTCCCCGAGGGCACGCGCGTGCGCGTCGGCGAGAAGCACGCCTACCAGCAGGGCGGCGCCTGGCTCGCGGCGCAGTGCGGCGTGCCGGTGGTGCCCGTGGCGCACAACGCCGGGCGGCTGTGGCCGCGCAACGCCTTCCTCAAGCGCCCCGGCAGCGTCACCGTGCGCATCGGCCCGCCAATTCCCACCGCGGGTCGCGATGCGAAACAGATCTGCGCCGACGCCGAGGCCTGGATCGAGGGCGAGCAGCGGACGCTGTAGACTTCGGGCATGCGAATCCTGCACACCATGCTGCGCGTCGGAAACATGGAGCGCTCCGTGAAGTTCTACACGGACGTGCTCGGGATGAAAGTGCTGCGCACGACCGACCGTCCCGAGCAGAAGTACTCCCTCGCCTTCGTCGGCTACGACGACGAATCGCGGGGCGCGGTGCTCGAGCTGACCTATAACTACGGCACCGACAAGTACGACCTGGGCACGGCCTACGGCCACGTGGCGCTCGAGGTCGACGACGCGGCGAAGACCTGCGAGGCGGTGCGCGCCAAGGGCGGCAAGGTGACGCGCGAAGCGGGCCCGGTGAAGGGCGGCACCACCGTGATCGCCTTCGTCGAGGACCCCGACGGCTACAAGAT
>CAZAEG010000327.1:0-3020 GCA_964484035.1 uncultured Enterobacteriaceae bacterium
CTCGACGTTTCGCCCGATCCACACGTTGTAGATCGGGATGCCGGTATCCTGGCAAAGGAGATTGTCGGTGTCCTCGGCGACCTTGATGTTCGCGATCATGGTGCCGAGCATGCGCTTCGCGCCCGTGTCGGTCTCGCCCGCCGCGAGCGCGTCGAAGCCCTGCTTGACGTCGGGCGGCAGGCGCTTGAGCGCCCGGATGTAGAGCTCCTTCGCCGCCTCCTCGACCCGTTTGAGATCGACCTTCACTTCACCGAGATCTTGCGCTCCCGCACGACCACCGCCCACAGCTTCGTTTCCTCCTTCAGCGCCCGGGCCATGTCCTCGGGCGAATTGCCGACCGGCGCCAGCCCCATGGCGAAGAAGCGCGCCTTCATTTCCGTGTCGTCGAGCGCGGTCTTCACGTCGCGGTAGAGCTTGTCGATGATCTCGCGCGGCGTTCCCCTGGGCGCGACGATGCCGAACCAGCCCGAGTTCTCGAAGCCTTTCACCGTGTTCGCGATCGGCGGCACCCCGGGCATCTGCGGCGCCTCGGTCCTGCTCGTCACGCCGAGCGCGCGCAGGCGGCCACCGTTCACGTGGCCGATCGCCGCCGCCATGTTGGCCACCATGAAGGTGGTCTCGCCCGCCACCAGCGACGCCAGGCCCGGGCCCTCGCCCTTGTAGGGGACGGAGATCGCATCGATTCTGGCCTGGTAGACGAAGTTCTCCGCGGCCAGATGGATCTGCGAGCCGATGCCCGCGTGCCCGAACGTGAGCCTGCCGGGTTGCGCCTTCGCCGCGTCGATCAGGTCCTGCACCGTCTTGTACGGGGATTTCGCGTTCACCACCATGACCTGCGGGCCGGAGACGACGTTGGTCACCGGCACGAAGTCGTTCTCGGGGTCGTAGTTCAGCTTGGCGTAGATGTGCTGGTTGGCCGTGACCACGGAGCCCGAGGGGAAGAAGAAGTTGTAGCCGTCGGGCGTCGCGCGCGCCGCTTCGGCAGCGCCCACGCCGCCGCCGGCGCCGCCGCGATTTTCGATGATCACCTGCTGGCCCCACATCTCGTTGAGCTTCTGGCCGAGCAGCCGCGCCGATATGTCGGTCGCGCCACCCGGCGGGAACGGCACGATGAAGCGCACCGGCTTCTGCGGCCAGGATTGCGCGCCGGCCGCAGCCGCGATCAGCAGGCCGGCCGCGAGGGATGCGAGTTTGAAGAGCTTCATGGAACACCTCCTCCTGCGGGTATCTCCCGGAACGATTCTACAGCGCCAGCGCGAACGCCAGCCCCACCGCGAAAGCGAACCCGGCGGCGGCGGCCGCCAGGCCCTTCTGCCAGTCGCGCCAGGGCAGGAACTCGAGCATGAGCACCCGCACGCCCACCGCCAGGTGCAGCGCGAGCAGCGTCACCAGGCCCCACTCGGCGGCCTTCACCGCCGGCTGCTCGGTCCAGGCGAGGAACGCGTCGAGCTCGAGCGCGCGGGACAGAACCCAGAAGTGGGCCGGCAGAAAGAGCGCGAGCGCGATCCCCGACAGCCGGTGCGCAAGTGCGAGCGCGCGGCTCACCCGATCACCCCGGAAACAGCCTGCAGGCCCATGCCGGCAAGCACGACCGCAAAGGCAATGAGCGCGAAGTCGCGCGCCCGCCCGCGCCAGCCGAACCATTCTGCGAGCACCGCGCGCAGGCCGATGGGCGCGTGCACCGCCACGGCGAGAACGAAGACCGAGTAGAAAACCAGCCAGGCAGTGTTGCCGCGCGTGCGCGCGAGGATCTCCGCGCCGCTGAGGCCCCCTTGCACCGCGTACACGATGGTCCCGAGATGCACCAGGACGCACACCGCGAGCAGCGCGGCGCTCGCGCGCTGCGCCACCCAGAGGAGCGTTTCGCTGCGCCGGCTCACAGCTCGCCCGCGAGCGCCGCGCGCGCCACGGCACGCTTCAGGCCCGAGATGCCGGCGGTGGGCGAGAGCGCCTTCGGGCAGCGCTCGGTGCAGCTCATGTGCGTGTGGCAGGCGAGGCTCGCGTCGTCCCCGGCCACCGCGCGCAGGCGCGCGGCGTTCGTCGCATCGCGCCCATCGTTGACGAGCGTCCAGGCACGATTCAGCGCCGCCGGCCCGAGGTAGTTCGGGTTCGCCGCGACGACGTCGCAGGCGGCGTAGCACACGCCGCAGCCGATGCATTCGATGGCGGCATCCGCACGCCGGCGCGCCTCCGACTCCGGCGCGATTCTCTCGAAGTCGTCGGTGCGCGTACGCGCGCCCTTGAACTGGCCCTGCGCCCGCGCCCACTTGTCGAAGAATTCGCGCATGTCGGCGACGAGGTCGCGGATCACCGGCAGGTTGCGCAGCGGGCCGATGACCAGACTGCCGTCCCGGGCGACCTTGTCGACGTGCGTGCGGCAGGTCCAGCGCGGCGCGCCGTTCACCGTCATGGCGCAGGAGCCGCACATGCCGACCCGGCAGGCGTAGCGGTAGGCGAGCGTGGGATCGAGCGCGCGCTGAATGTGCGTGACGACGTCGAGCACGGTCTGGCTTTCGCGGCGCGGCACCTCGTACTGGCGCCAGGCGCCGCCTGCGGCGCCGCCGCGCCAGACGCGTACGTGCAACGTGGCGCTCATGCGAACTGCAGCAGCAGGCGCGTGAACTCCTCGGGCGCGCTCAGCATCGCATCGTGTCCGGTGCGCATTTCCACGAAAGGCCAGTCGGCACGCCCACGGTAGCGATCCTTGATCGTCGCCAGGGCTGCGATCGGCGGCGTCGTGCAGTCGATGTACAGGCGCGGCAGCCCGCTGCCGAGCGGCCCGTTGAGGCGCGACTGCTGCTCAAACGCCGCGTAGGGATGCGGCGTCATGCGTCGACGCACCCATTCGGCATCCGCCGGATCGGCGAATCCGTAGATCCCGGGATCGGGCGGCGGGAGGGTCTTGACCCCGTTCGTGACAGTGGCGCCCTTGCGGCGCGCCTCGGCGATATCGGGCGTAAACGCGTCGGCCCACGACTGCCCGTCCTCCGCCAGCAGCGCATCCTGATACACGAGCTGGC
>CAZAEG010000328.1:0-8254 GCA_964484035.1 uncultured Enterobacteriaceae bacterium
TTACGACGAGCTTGCCGACGTGGGCGTTGGCCTGCAGCCGCTCGGCCGCGGCGGGCAGCTCGTCGAAGGCGTAGGCGCGGTCGATCAGCGGCTTGATGCGGCCAGCGGCGATGAGCGGCAGCAGCTTCTCGGCGAAGCCGCGCACGGTGGTGGCGCGCTGCTCGGCATTGCGCAGCTTGTTGGAGACGCCGAAGAGCGTCAGGCGCTTCGCGTGCAGGGCGTCCAGGTCCAGCTCGGCCTTCAGCACGCCGTCCATGTAACCGACGACCGCGAGGCGCCCTTCGAAGGCGAGCGCGCGCACGCATTCGGCGAACACCGTGCCGCCGACGTTGTTCACGCATAGGTCGACGCCTCTTTCGCCCGTCGCCTGCATCACCGCGCCGGCAAAGTCGGGCTTGCGCGTCGCGAGCGCGACGTCCAGCCCAAGCGGCGCGAGCCGGGCGAGCTTGTCCTTCGAGCCCGAGGTGCCGATCACTTTCGCGCCCAGGGCCTTGGCGGTCTGCAGCGCGGCGACGCCCACGCCCGAGCTCACCCCGGTGACGAGCAGCCACTCGCCCTTGTGCAGGCGCCCCCGCGCGAGCAGCATGTCGTAGACGACGAGAAACACGATCGGCACCGCCGCCGCGTCCTCCCAGGCGAGCGTGTCCGGCACCGGCATCGTCTCGCGCGCGTCCATCAGCGCGTACGCGGCAAAGGCACCCGGGCACCGGCCCATGACGCGCGCGCCGATCTTGAACTGCGTCACGCCGGCGCCCAGCTTTTCGACCACGCCGGCGGCATCGGTGCCCGCGGGCTTCGCCGCCGCGCCCGCGCCCATGAATTCGCCGCGGTTCAGTCCCGCGGCCCGCACGCGCACCAGCATCTGCTGCGGGCCGGGTTCCGGCACCGCAGCGTCCCTGGGCTCGACGATCGCCCGGCCATCGCCGGCGCGGATGAAGTAGGCGCGCATGTTCGCGGATGCCTACTGATTTGGCACGCCGATCGCCACCGGGCGCACCGCCGAGCCCGCCGCGCCGCGCTCGCGCAGCGGCAGGATCATCGTGCACGAGGTCCACACCTTGTCGTTCGCCAGCTCGTCGAGCTTCGCGTTCTCGACATGGTGGATGCCCATCTGCGTGAGCAGGTGGTGGTGCACGGCGAAGGGCAGGCCCTCGGGCGTGCCCGCTGCGGGACCGGCTTTGCCCATCAGCATGCCCTCGGGCACCGGATCCACGAACGGCGTATCCAGGCCGACGGCGACCACGCGCCGCTCGCCCAGGTACTTCGCCGCGTCGTAGGAGAGCCCCGGCGCTTTGGTGTAATAGAACTTCTCCGTGTCGGGATCGCGCCAGTGGTCGCCCCAGCCGGTGCGCACGTAGACCACGTCGCCGTACTGGATGCCGCGCTTGCCCAGGCCCTGGGCCTTCAGCATCGCCTCGATGTGAAGTCGCGTCACGAGTTCGCCGGCCTTCATCGGCGCGCCGCCACCGACATGCGCCTTGGCGTCGAGCAGCACTGCGCTGCTCACGATCGGCGGCGCTTTTTCCATGCCGAGCCTGGCGAGCGGCGCGTCCGGCGCGGGCTTGACGTCGGCCTGCGCGAAGCCGCCGTAGTAGCGCAGGTTCTCGGCGGGATACGGCGGCTTGCCGTCCCAGGGCTGCGGCATGAAGGCGAAATGCCCGAGCGCGTCCATCTGCGTGCCCTGCGCACCGGGCTCGGCGCCTTCGTTCAGGGACTCGCCGTTGAACCCGTGGCCGGTGCCCGGCAGGCCCGCGGTCGGCTTGTGCGTCTGCACGTACGGCCCGGTGAACGGCGACAGCGGCATGGTGTTCGAGCGCAGGTACGACAGCTCGTAGGATTTCGCCGAGCGCTGCTCGAGGTGCCAGGCGCAGCGCGCCCAGGTGGCGGGCCCGATCTGGTTGGCCATGCCGCGCTCGTCGCCGGCGGGCCACGGCGGCTGCGGCGTCTGCTTGCGCGAATTCGCGAGCAGGCTCCAAGGTTCCATGGCGGACGCGGGTGCGGCGCAGAGTACGGCGAGGGCGAGCGCGATGGGGGCGCAGCGAGATCGTGGCATAGGTTCTCCCGGGGACGAGCGCAACGGCGCCCTAATGCTAGCGTGATTCCATGTAAGCTCGCGCGTTCCGCGGGGACAGGAAATCGAAATTGCGCATCGCCCGGCTTATCCTGCTGTCGCAGCTCGCGCTGACTCCGCTCGCGGCGTCGGCCTACGGCGACAGGTTCGACGCGGCGCTCGAGGCCGGCGGCGCGGGCTCGGGCGGCGCGGTGCGCGCGGAGCGCTCGCCGTATGTCGGCGACGGCGTGCGCTACGACTACCTGCCGGTGAACGTCTACGCCGGCGAGCACGCCTACCTGCATTCGGACCGCGTGGGATTGAAGCTCGATCTGGACGCGGGGCGTCGCGTCGACGTCTTTCTCGCGCATCGCTACGAGGGCACGCCGCTCGCGCGGCCGCCGGCGGCGCTCGCCGGCATGGCGCTGCGCGAGCAGGGGACGGACCTCGGCTTCGGCTATCGCCGGCGCACGGACTGGGGCACGCTGGGCGTGGAACTCCTGCACAACGTCGACGACGCATCGCGCGGCAGCGAAGTGCGCCTGCGCCTGGCGGAGGAAATCCGCCGCGGCGCGCTGCGCCTGTGGCCGCAGGCCATGCTGTCGTGGCGCGACACGAAGCTGAACGACTACTACTACGGCGTGCGCGCGGCCGAGGCGAGCGCCGCGCGTCCGACCTACGTCGCCGATTCGGGCCTCAACTTCGAGCTGGCGCTGTACGCGACCTATCCGCTGAGCAGGCACTGGCAACTCCTCGGCGCCGTCTCCGCCACGCAGTGGGCGGGCAGCGTGCGCGCGAGCCCGATCGTCGAGAACCGGCTGCAGGCCGCGGCGACTCTCGGCCTGCTCTACGAGCATTCGCCGCAAGCCGATGCCTGGAGCGAATCGCGCCCGCTGTGGCTTAGGCTCTACCACGGCAAGGCGAGCGAGTGCGACGTGCTGCAGATCGTGCGGCTCAACTGCACTTCGACGAGCACGCCGGAGCAAACGCGCGTGACCTCGATCGAGTTCGGCCGCACCCTGATCGAGCGCCTGTACGGCTGGAACATGGACATCGCGGGCTACATCGGGCTGCTGCACCACGACGAGAACGGCTTCCAGCCCGACCACTGGCAGGTCAACGCGTACTTCAAGTCGTTCTGGTACGGCTTGCCGTGGCGCGACCGCGTGAAGACGCGCATCGGCATCGGCTCGGGGCTGTCGTACGCGGGGCGCATTCCCACCATCGAGGCGCGCGACCAGGCGCGCCGCGGCAAGAACACCCACAAGCTGATCACCTACCTCGATCCGACCATCGACGCAAGCCTGGGCGACCTGGTCGGCAGCCGCGCGCTGAAGAACACCTTCGTCGGCCTCGGCGTGTCGCACCGCTCGGGCATCTTCGGCCTGTCGCGCCTGCTCGGCAACGTCGACGGCGGCTCGAACTACATCTACACCTACGTCGAGTTCGGCATCTGAGCGCCGGCTGCCGCCGGCGCGCCGCGCGCCGCGGCGGCGTCGTGCTGCACCACGCGGTTGCGTCCCGCGGCCTTCGCTTCGTACAGCGCGCGGTCGGCGCGCGCCAGCAGCGACTCGATGCCGCGCCCGTCCTGCGGGTAGCTGGCGACGCCGATGCTCACCGTGCAGGGCACGCGCCCGGCCTCGGTCGTGAAGGGCGCCGACTCGACCGCCTGGCGGATGCGCTCCGCCACTTCCAGCGCGCCGCGCGCCGGAGTGTCCGGCAGCATGATGACGAACTCGTCGCCGCCGTAGCGCGCCGGGACGTCGGTCGCGCGCAGGTGGCCCTGCATCGCCTTCACCACGTGCTGCAGGAGGCGGTTGCCCGCCTCGTGGCCGTAACGGTCGTTGACCTGCTTCAGGCTGTCCGAATCCACCATCAGGAAGCTCGCCGCGCGCTCGTAGCGCTGCGCCTGCGCGAACAGGCGGTTGGCGATCACCACGAAGCCGCGCATGTTGTACAGGCCGGTGAGCTCGTCGGTCTCCGAAAGGAGCTTGGCGCGGTTGAGGCCGTAGCGGATGTCGGCCGAGAACATCGTGGTGATGTAGGCCACCAGCACCACCGGGGCGATGTGCGCCACGAATCCGCCCCAGACGGCGAGCCGCATCATGTCCTTGCCGCCCACCTGCCAGTCGAGGAACAGGTAGCACACGCCGATCAGCGCCACCTCGGCGAGCGTCGTCGCCTTGCCGAGCGTGAGCGCGGCCGTGATCACCACCAGCAGGTAGGCGTTGAGCAGGGGGCTCGCCAGGCCGCCGGTGAACCACAGCGCCCAGGTGATGAAGACGATCATCGCCAGCGTTTCCACCGCGATCTTCCAGCGCGTCTCGCGCTTGTAGAAGTTGGTGTAGCGGAAGCTCATGACGAACGCGGCGAAGAAGAACAGCGCCATCGACAGCGCGGGCTCGATGTCGGGGATCGACCGGCCGAACACCACGTACACCAGCACCAGGATGAGGAGCAGCCACTCGATTTCGGCGACCGTGCGCGAGATGCCGCGCAGCTCCTCCTGCTCGATGCTGGGCAGGGTGCCGCGCTGCGCGGGGGGCGAATCGGGCATGGCGCCGCTATCATAGCCGCCTTCGGCGCGGGAGCTAAATGAGTACATCACGAATCTGCATGGTGCGCCACGGCGAGACCGCCTGGAACGCCGAGGGGCGCGTGCAGGGACAGACCGACGTGCCGCTCTCGGCCGTGGGCGAGTCGCAGGCGCGCGCGCTGCGCGCGGCGCTCGCCGGCGAGCGCTTCGCCGCGCTCTACGCGAGCGACCTGTCGCGCGTGCGCCAGACCGCGGCCCCGGTCGCGGCGCTCCTCGGCCTGCCGGTGCGCCTCGAGCCGCGGTTGCGCGAGCGCCACTACGGCAAGTTCGAGACCCTGACCTACGCGCAAGCGCGCGAGCGCCTGCCCGAGGATTACGCGCGCTTCAGGGCCAAGGATCCCGACTACGACTTCGGCAGCGGCGAGAGCCTGCGCCGCTTCTACGAGCGCGCGGTGGCCTGCGTCGCCGGCATCGCCGCGCGGCATGCCGGCGCGGCGGTGCTGGTGTTCACGCACGGCGGCGTGCTGGAGATGGTGCACCGGCACGCGCACGGCACGGCCATGTCCGCGCCGCGCGACTTCGAGATCCCGAACGCCGCCCTCAACTGGATCGAGATCGGGCCGCAGCACTGGCGCGTGCGCTCGTGGGCGCAGGTCGCGCACCTGGACAGCGCGCTCGACGACCTGCCGGACTGAGCTTGGCGGGGCGTGCGCTCCACCCCCGGAATCAAGGATTGCGACCCCGAAATTCGCATGCGAGAATTTTTCGCAAACAAGGGTCGTAACAACAGCAGCTGCTGCAGGCAGTTGTTGGGGGGAGCAATGACGGGGCTTCGCTCGGCCGTAGCGGGATTGCTCGCCCTATGGGGCCTGACGTCGCTCGCGCAGGCCCCGGTGACTGCGCCGGCACCCGCGCCCCGCTTCGACATCCAGGCCTTCGTCATCGAGGGCAATACCCTTTTCCACCTGTACGAACTGCATGCGCTGACCGAGCCGTTCACCGGCAAGCAGAAGGACTTCGGCGACATCCAGCGCGCACTCGAGGCGCTGCAGGCGTTCTACCTCGAGCGCGGCTACAACGCGGTGCGCGTGCTGGTTCCCGAGCAGGACATCCGCGCCGGCCAGGTGCGCCTGCAGGTGATCGAGGCTCGCATCCGCAACGTCAGGGTGGAGGGCAACCGCTTCTTCGACAACGACAACGTGCGCTCGAGCCTGCCCGCGCTGCAGGAGGGCAGCGCGCCGAACACCCGAGAGATCGGCGCCAACGTAACGCTGGCGAACGAGAACCCGATCCGCCAGTTGCGCGTGGTGCTCGAGTCCACGCCCGAGATCGGCAGGGTCGACGCCGTGGTGCGCGTCACCGACGACGACCCCTGGCGCAGCACGGCGTTTTTCGACAATTCCGGCAATCCCGCCACGGGCCACACCCGCGCGGGCATCGGTTTCCTCAACGCCAACTTCGGCGGCGCGGACCACGTCCTCAATCTGCAAGCCATCACTTCGCCCACCGAGCCCGACGACGTGGTGATACTGGGCGCGGGCTACCGCGTCCCGCTGTACCGCAGGAACGCGCTGCTCGACATGTACGGCGGCTACTCGGACGTGGACTCGGGAACGCTGCAGGACCTGTTCGCGGTCTCGGGCAGCGGCGCCATCCTGGGCGCGCGCTACACGCAGGTCCTGCCGCGGCTCGGCAGCTACGAACAGAAGGCCGCGCTCGGCCTCGAGTGGAAGGTGTTCAAGAACGACGTCGTGCTGATCGGCACCACCAGCACCCTCGTCCCCGACGTCACCACGTTGCCGCTGCTGCTGACCTATACGGGCCGCGACCTGGAGCCCGGGCGGGATATTTCCTTCTACGTGACCTACGCGGCGAACAACCCCTACGGCAACGGCGACGCCAGCCCCGAGGCGATCGAGATGGCGCGCGCGGGAGCGAAGGCGCGCTTCAAGATCGTGCGCGTCGGCCTCTCGTATTCCCGCGCGCTGCGCGAGGACAACATCTTCCGCGTGGCGCTCGACGGCCAGTACACGAAGGACGCGCTCATCCCGGGCGAGCAGTTCGGCATGGGCGGCCAGAACAGCGTGCGCGGCTTCTACGAGCGCACCACGGCGCACGACATCGGCCACCGCGTCTCGTTCGAGCTGTACGGCCCCGAGATCGGCTACCAGATCGCCCCGGACTGGAAGGCGCGCATGCTGGGCTTCATCGACGCGGCGCGCGGCAAGGACCAGGCGCCGGTGCGCCTCGCCGAAAGCGGGCTGATGAGCGTCGGCGTCGGCGGCAGGGCCACGCGGGGCAAGAACCTGTCCTTGCGCTTCGATTTCGCCCTGGTCACCGATGGCACCGCGAGCCGCGACACGGGCACATTCCGAGCTCATTTCGGCGTCGCTTACACATTTTGATCAGGTAATTTTGCACGGGCGGCAACGCGGTCATCAACTGGAACGGGTTCTCCATCGGCAGCAACGAGCTGACCCGGTTCCAGCAGTTCGCCAACCCCACTTGCTCTAGAGCGTCTCGAGCGCCGGCTCCTGCATCAGCGCGATCTGCTCGCGCAGCTCGAGGATGCGGTCCTGCCAGTAGCGCTGCGTGTTGAACCACGGAAACGCCGCCGGGAACGCGGGATCGTCCCAGCGGCGCGCGATCCACGCCGAGTAGTGCAGCAGGCGCAGGGTGCGCAGGGCCTCCACGAGGTGCAGCTCCTGCGGGTCGAAATCGTGGAACTGCCGGTAGCCCGCGAGCACGAGGCCGAGCTGGCGCATCATCGACGCGCGATCTCCGGACAGCAGCATCCACAGATCCTGCATCGCGGGACCGCCGCGCGCATCGTCGAAGTCCACGAAGTGCGGCCCGCCGTCGGTCCAGAGAACGTTGCCGGCATGGCAGTCGCCGTGCAGCCGCAGCGAGCGCAGGGGCCCGGCCCGCTCGTAGCAGCGCGCGACGGCCTCGAGCGCCTGGTCCGCGGCGCTGCGCCACGCCGCGGCGAGGTCGGGCGGCAGGAAGCCGTGCTCGAGCAGCCAGCCGCGCGGCTCGCGGCCGAAGCTCTCCGCGTCGAGCGCCGGGCGCACGGCAAAGGCGCGCGTTGCGCCCACGGCGTGGATGCGGCCGATGAAGCGCCCGAGCCAGCGCAGGGTGTCGTCGTCCTCGAGCTCTGGCGTGCGCCCGCCGCGCCGCGGGAACACGGCGAAGCGAAATCCCGCGTGCGCCCTGAGCGTCCCGCCGCCCAGGTCGAGCGGCGCCACCGCGGGGATCTCGCGCGCCGCGAGCTCCTGCACGAAGGCGTGCTCCTCGAGAATCTGCGCGTCGCTCCAGCGCCCGGGGCGGTAGAACTTCGCCACGACGCTGCCGCCGTCCTCGAGCCAGACCTGGTAGACGCGGTTCTCGTAGCTGTTCAGCGCGAGCAGGCGACCGTCGCCGCGCATGCGCGCGCCCTCCAGCGCGTCGAGCACGGTCTGCGGCGTCAGTCCGGCGTAGGGCGCGGGCGCGGTCATGCGATCGGCTAGACTATCACCGCGCATGAAAGCCGCTGCGGAAAACGTCGTCGTGGTCCGCGACCTGCACTTCGCCTACAACCAGAATGTGCTGTTGCGGGGCCTGTCGCTTGCCGTGCCGCGCGGCAAGGTGGTCGGCATCCTCGGCACCAGCGGCTGCGGCAAGTCGACGCT
>CAZAEG010000329.1:0-3348 GCA_964484035.1 uncultured Enterobacteriaceae bacterium
GCCGAAGCGATCGAGCACGCCCGGGCCGAAATTCTCCATGATGATGTCGCACTTCTTCAGCAGGTCGACGAACACCTGCTTGCCCTCGGCGCTCTTCATGTTGACGGTGATCGAGCGCTTGTTGCAGTTGAGCATCGTGAAGTAGAGCGAGTCGGCGTTCGGGACGTCGCGCAGCTGGCCGCGCGTCGCGTCGCCCGCCGGGTTCTCGAACTTGATCACGTCGGCGCCCATCCAGGCGAGCAGCTGCGAGCAGGTCGGGCCCGCCTGCACGTGCGACATGTCGAGGATGCGGACCCCCTTGAGCGCTTCCATGGTCTGCCTATTTCTTCTTCGCGGTCGGGTTCAGGCTGGTGATGCGGCCGCTTTCGGTGCCGGCGGTCTCGTCGATCACGGCGTTGATGAGCGTCGGGCGCCGCGAGCGCAGCGCCTCTTCCATGCCCTTGCGCAATTCGGCCGGCGTGCGTGCGTACACGCCGACACCGCCGAAGGCCTCCATCAGCTTCTCGTAGCGCGCGTCCTTGACGAACACCGTCGGCGCGACGTCGCCGCCCCGCGGGTTGACGTCGGTGCCCTTGTACACGCCGTTATTGTTCATGATGACGACGCAGACCGGCAGGTTGTAGCGGCAAATGGTCTCGACTTCCATGCCGGAGAAGCCGAAGGCGCTGTCGCCCTCGACCGCGATCACCGGCTGCTTCGTCACCACGGCGGCGGCGACGCAGTAGCCCATGCCGACGCCCATGATGCCCCAGGTGCCGACGTCGATGCGCTTTCTGGGCTGGTACATGTCGACGATGCTGCGCGTGAAGTCGAGCGCGTTGGCGCCCTCGTTGACGAACATCGCGTCCGGGTTCGCCTTGACGATGTCGCGCACGACCGCGAGCGCGCTGTGGAAGTTCATCGGCGCGGGGTTCTTCGCCAGCGTCTCCGCCATGCGGGCGACGTTGGCGGACTTCTTCTCGTGGATCGCGTTCAGCCAGTCGGCGCTCGGCTGCGGCCAGTTGCCGAGGCCCGCCAGCAACCCGCAGACGCAGGAGCCGATGTCGCCGACCACCGGCGCGTCGATGCGCACGTTGCTGTCCGCCTCGGTGGGCGAGATGTCGACCTGGATGAACTTCTGCCCGCCCCAGTCCTTGTGGCCCTTGCCGCCCCAGGTCTTGCCCTTGCCGTGCGAGAGCAGCCAGTTGAGGCGCGCGCCGATCAGCATCACCACGTCGGCGGCCGGCAGCACGAAGGAACGGGCGGCGGAGGCGCACAGCTCGTGCGTGTCGGGCAGCAGGCCCTTCGCCATCGACATCGGCAGGTACGGAATGCCGGTCCTTTCCACCAGCGACCTGATGTCCGCATCGGCCTGCGCGTAGGCGGCACCCTTGCCGAGGATGATGAGCGGTTTCTTCGCCCCCTTCAGCAGGTCCAGCGCGCGTCTCACGGCATCCGGAGCGGGGATCTGCTTCGGCGACGGGTCGACCACCTTGATCAGCGTATTCTTCCCCGCCACGGCGTCGATGCTCTGCGCGAAGAGCTTCGCCGGCAGGTCGAGGTAGACGCCGCCCGGGCGGCCGGACACGGCGGCGCGGATGGCGCGCGCGATGCCCACGCCGATGTCCTCGGCGTGCAGCACGCGGAAAGCGGCCTTGGCAAGCGGCCTGGCGATGGCGAGCTGGTCCATCTCCTCGTAGTCGCCCTGCTGCAGGTCGACGATCTCGCGCTCGCTCGAGCCGCTGACGAGGATCATCGGGAAGCAGTTGGTGGTGGCGTGCGCGAGCGCGTTGAGGCCGTTGAGGAACCCCGGCGCGGACACCGTGAGGCAGATGCCGGGCGTCTGCGTCAGGAAGCCGGCGATGGAAGCGGCGTAGCCCGCGCTTTGCTCGTGGCGGAACGAAAGCACGCGCAGCCCTTCGGCCTGCGCGCGGCGGGTGAGGTCGGTGATGGGAATCCCGGGCAGGCCGTAGATCGTGTCGATGCCGTTCAGCTTGAGGGCATCGATGACCAGCTGGAAGCCGTCGGTCACGACGGCTTGTGCATCGGCGGCGACTTGCGGTTCGACGGTGCCCATGGCGGCCTCCTCGGGGGAAGCGGTATGGTAAGAAGCGGCCCCTGCCGGGGGCCTTGACTCAGGTCAAGGGTCTAAAATCCCGGCTCCGATGAGCGCCTTCCCGAGTCACCCGCAGCGCAACAGCATCCGCCTGCAGCTGCGCCAGAACCAGCTCCTGCAGGGCCTCAGCGCGGCGCAGTGGAGCGAGCTCGAGCCGCTGCTCGCGATCGCCGATTACCGCAAGGGCGAGCCGGTGGTGCGCCAGGGCGACGAGGAGATGGAGCAGATCTTCATCCTCGAGGGCATGCTGAAGCGCGTGGTCTCCAGCCCGCAAGGCCGCGAGATGATCCTGCGCTTCGCCGCCGAGACCGAGATGGACACGTCCTACGCCGCGTGGCGCCTGCGCACGCCCATCCCCTACTCCATCGTCGCGGTGACCAAGGTGCGTACCGCCGAGCTGACCATGCCGCAGTGGGTGGAGTTCCTGGAGCGCCATGCCGACGTCAAGCAGCGCTTCGAGTACCAGGTGATGAAGCTGATGAGCGAGGTGATGGCCCACACCATCACCCTGCACCTGCTCGATGCGCCGGGGCGGCTGTCGCGCTTCCAGCGCAAGCACCCGGAGCTTTCTGGGCGCATCCCGAAGAAGGAGCTCGCCGCCTACCTCAACCTCACGCCGGAGACGCTCTCGCGCCTGAAGCAGCGGCTGGGCAACATCACGTAGCCGGCGCGCGATGAGCCATGCGCAAGGCTGGCAGGCGCTCGAGGCCGACGATCTCGCCGGCGCCGAGGCGCACGCCCGGCGCGCGCTGGCGCGGGACGCCGCGGATCCCGAGGCGCTGGGGCTGCTCGGCGCGAGCCTGCTCTATCAGGCGCGCCACGCGGAGGCGCTCGGCCCGCTCGAGGCGGCGCACCGCGCCGCTCCGCGCAAGGGCAGCGGCCACCGCCTCGGCTACTGCCGCCTCGCGCTGGGCGATTTCGCCGGCGCCGCGCAAGTGCTCGAGCGCGAGGTGCAGGCGTTTCCGGACCTGGTCAACGCGCGCCTCGCGCTCGGCGTGGCGCTGGTGCAGCTGCAGCGCCAGGAAGACGCGCTCGCCGCGTTCCTCGAGGCGGCGCGCCTCGACCCGGGATCGGCCGAAGCGCACACCAACGCGGGCAACGTGCTGGCGGCGCTCGGCCGCCACGACGAGGCCCTCGCGCAGCTGCGGCAGGCGGCGCAGGCGAAGCCCGGACTCGCCGACCTGCACTTCAACCTGGGCGTCGCGCAGCAGCGCCTCAAGCGTCATGAGGAGGCGATTGCGAGCTTCCAGGCG
>CAZAEG010000330.1:0-18165 GCA_964484035.1 uncultured Enterobacteriaceae bacterium
CCCGCGAGCCGCGACAGGCGCTGCTCGGTGTCCAGTCCCGGGGCGAGCCGCTCCCAGTCGAGCCACAGCTCGATGCCCGCCGCACCGGCGAATTGCTTGGTCAGCATTTCGTCCGAGCGCGCGACGGCCTTCCACGCCACGTGACGCGGCGAATCCTGCAGCTGGTAGGCGCGCAGGCCCGAAAAATCGTCGCTGCCAAGCGCCTGCGCGCGCGCCGCGCCCGAGTCGGCGTCGGGTGTCGCCGCCGGCAGCGGCGCGCGCTCGGGGCGCGGATACACCAGGCAGCGCGCCTCGGGCTCGACGTAGCTCCACGCACGGAACAGGCCCAACGGAAAGCGCGTCTCCAGCATGACGCGCGTGAGCGGCAGCCAGCCGCGCCGGACGGCCGGCACCGCGAGCACCGCCTCCGCGACCGCGCCCGGCGCCAGGTCGAGAACCCCCTGCGCGCCGCTTGCCTGGTGGCGCACGAGGATCGCCGGCCGGTCGTAGCGTGCGCGGTTGTCGAGGTACAGGCGGAACTGCGCCGCCTCGCCGGCGAATACCGGCTCGACGCGGCCCGCGCTCACCGTGAGGCGCGCGAGGTTGCGGGTGGTGTGCACCATGCCGACGAGGCCGAGGCCGGCGAGCAGGAACGTCAGCGCGAAGCCCAGCTGCAGCGCGTAGTTGATCGAGCCGATGAGCAGGATGCCGAGCGTCGTGGCGTAGAACCAGCCCAGTCGCGCCGGCACGATGTAGACGCGGCGCTGGCCGAGCGTGATCTCGCCGCGCTCGGGCCCACGGAAGCCGTAGAACCAGCCGCGCAGGCGCGCATCGCCGAGCAGCGTGCGGAGCATCGTCAGCTGGTGGCGCCCTTGTAGCCCCAGCGCACCTTCCAGGCCGCCAGGACCGCGCGCGGGTAGTCGGGCTTGCCGAGGCTGCCGTTGTAGCGGCCCAGGGCGCGCCAGTAGTTGCCTTTCTCCATGTCCAGATAATGCCGCAGGATCACGCAGCCGTAGCGCAGATTGGTGCGCAGGTGAAACAGGTTGTCGCCCCTGGAGCCGATCAGCCGGATCCAGAACGGCATCACCTGCATGTAGCCGCGCGCGCCGGCGCGCGATACCGCGTACTTGCGGAAGCGGCTCTCCACTTCGATGATGCCGAGCACCAGCTGTGGGTCGAGTCCCGCGCGCAAGGCCTCGAAGTGCGCCGTGCGCAGCAGCTCGAGGCGCGCCTGTCGATCGGGAATGCGCCGCTCCAGGCGGCGCGACATCTCGAACAGCCACCGGTGCGCGTCCTCGCGCTCGCGGAACGCCAATTCCGGCACGGAGCGGTCGGCGAGGGCGGCCGAGAGGTTGTGGCGCACGCTGTCGGCGAGCTCCTCGTACACCTGGGCGCCGGCGCCGGCCGCCGCCGCGTAGTGCAGCGCCGCGGCGAGCAGCGCCGCTTGCATGCCGGAGCGCCTCATGTCGCCGCGAGCCGCTCCACGAGGAACGCCGCGATCCCCGCAAGCGGCACGCTGCGCGGCTGTGCGTCGCGCCGCGCCTTGTACTCGGCTTCGCCGGCCGCAAGCCCGCGTTCCGAGAGCACGATGCGGTGCGGGATGCCGATCAGGTCCATGTCCGCGAACAGCACGCCCGGGCGCTCGTCGCGGTCGTCCATCAGCACCTCGATGCCGGCCGCCTGCAGTTCGCCGTACAGTCGGTCGGCCGCGGCGCGCACCTTCTCGTTCTTGGCGTAGCCGATCGGCACGAGGCAGGCGACGAAGGGCGCCAGCGCCGCCGGCAGCGCGATGCCGCGCTCGTCGTGGTGCTGCTCGATCGCCGCGGCCACCACGCGCGTCACGCCGATGCCGTAGCAGCCCATCTCCAGCGGCCGCGATTCGCCCTTGGCGTCGAGCACCGCGGCGCCGAGCGCCGCGGAATACTTGGTGCGCAGCTGGAAGATGTGGCCGACCTCGATCCCGCGCTGGATGCGCAGGCTGCCTTGGCCATCGGGGCTCGGATCTCCTTCCATGACGTTTCTGATGTCGGCGACGAGCGAGGGTTCCGGCAAGTCGCGGCCCCAGTTCACGCCGGCGAGGTGAAATCCCGCCTCGTTGGCGCCGCAGACGAAATCGCCCATCGCCGCCACGCTGCGGTCCGCGACTACGCGAACCTGCGCGGCGACGCCGACCGGCCCGATGTAGCCGGGCGGCGAGCCGAGGGCGCTGCGCATCTCCTTCTCGAGGGCGAAGCGGAACGTGCCGATCGCCTTCTGCGCCTTCAGCTCGTTCAGCTCGTGATCGCCGCGCAGCAGCAGCAGCACGAACTGCGCCTCCTGCATCACCGCGATCGCCTTGACCGTGCGCTCGAGCGGCAGTTCGAGCAGCGCGGCGACCTCCTCGCAGCGCGTCTTGCCGGGCGTCGGTACTTTGCGCATCGGCTCGGCGGGCGCGCGCCGTGCCGCGGCCGGCGCCAGCGCCTCGGCCAGGTCGATGTTCGCGGCGTAGTCGGAGCCGCTGCTGTACGCGATCGCGTCCTCGCCGGAGTCCGCCAGCACCTGGAACTCGTGCGAGCCGGTGCCGCCGATGGCGCCGGTGTCGGCCGCCACGGCGCGAAACCGCAGGCCGAGGCGGGTGAAGATGCGCGTGTAGGTGTCATACATGCTGCGGTACTCGCGCTCCAGGTCCGCCAGATCGACATGGAACGAGTAGCCGTCCTTCATCACGAACTCGCGCCCGCGCATGACGCCGAAGCGCGGCCGGCGCTCGTCGCGGAACTTGGTCTGGATCTGGTAGAAGTGCAGCGGCAGCTGGCGGTAGCTTTTCAGCTCGGCGCGCGCCAGGTCCGTGATCACCTCCTCCGAGGTGGGCTGGATGACGAAGTCGCGCTCGTGGCGGTCCTTGAAGCGCAGCAGCTCCGGCCCGTAGTCCTGCCAGCGCCCGGATTCCTGCCACAGCTCCGCGGGCTGCACCGCGGGCATGGAGAGCTCGAGGGCGCCGGCACGGTTCATCTCCTCGCGCACCACGCCTTCCACCTTGCGCAGCGCGCGCACGCCCAACGGCAGCCAGGTGTAGATGCCCGCCGCCAGGCGCCGGATGTAGCCGGCGCGGATCATCAGCCGGTGGCTGGCGAGCTCCGCGTCGGCGGGCGCCTCCTTGATGGTGCCGAGATGGAATCGCGATGTGCGCATGCGTCGCTCGCCGCGTTGTGTTTGCGGTTCGCCTGTGGAAAAATGCGAGTGGATTCTAACTTAGGTGGTGTGGCCATGCTCGACCGGGACGGGTATCGCCCGAACGTCGGCATCATCCTCGCCAACGGCCGCAACGAGGTGTTCTGGGGCAAGCGCGTCAACCAGCACGCGTGGCAGTTTCCCCAGGGCGGCATCAAGCACGGCGAGACGCCGGAGCGGGCGATGTACCGCGAACTCGATGAGGAGATCGGCCTCAAGGCGGATCACGTCCGCATTCTCGGACGCACGCGCCACTGGCTGCGCTACGAGGTGCCCGACAAATGGGTGCGCCGCGACTGGCGCGGCACCTATCGCGGCCAGAAGCAGATCTGGTACCTGCTGCGCATGGTGGGCCGCGATTGCGACGTCAAGCTGCGCGCGAGCGTCAAGCCCGAGTTCGACGCCTGGCGCTGGCACGAGTACTGGGTGCCGCTCGAGGCGGTGATCGAGTTCAAGCGCGAGGTGTACCGCCTGGCGCTGGCCGAGCTGCACCGCTACCTCGGCGCGGACCGGCGCCGGCAGGTGCGCCCCGAGGCCGCCGAAACGCGCTGAGCGGGCGCCGCATAGCGCGAGGCAATGGCCGGAATTGCAAAAATCGATTTGATCGATCGCTGCCGCGGCGGTACCTTGGCTGCTCCGAGCAAGGCGGCACCTGCACAAAGGAGACATCCATGAAGGCACTCAAGGGAACCAAGACGCACCAGCACCTGAAAGACGCATTCGCCGGCGAGTCGCAAGCCAACCGGCGCTACCTGTACTTCGCAGCGAAGGCCGACGTGGAAGGCCAGAACGATGTCTCCGCGTTGTTCCGCTCGACCGCCGAGGGCGAGACCGGGCACGCGCACGGGCACCTGGAGTACCTCGAGCAGGTGGGGGATCCGGCGACCGATCTGCCGATCGGCCGCACCCGCGAGAACCTCAAGTCGGCGGTGGCGGGCGAGACCCATGAGTACACCGACATGTACCCGGGCATGGCCAAGGACGCGCGCAGCGAGGGCTTCACGGAAATCGCGGACTGGTTCGAGACGCTGGCCAAGGCCGAGCGCTCGCACGCCAACCGCTTCCAGAAGGCGCTCGACGCGCTGGCGGACTGAAGGCATGGGCCGCATCGAGCGCGCAAGCCTGTTGTCGCTCGAGGCCTACGCGCGCGAACGCAACGCGTTCCGCGCGCGGGTGCTCGAGCACAAGAAGCATCGCACGGTCGCCCTTGGCGAGCATGTCACGCTGATCTTCGAGGACGAGCTCACCATCCGCTACCAGATCCAGGAGATGCTGCGCATCGAGCGCATTTTCGAGGAATCGGGCATCCGCCACGAGCTGGATACCTACAGCCCGCTGGTGCCGGATGGCGGCAACCTGAAGGCGACGATGATGATCGAGTACCCCGATGTCGCGCAGCGCCAGCGCGAGCTGGCGCGCCTGAAGGGCGTCGAGGGCCGCGTATGGGTGCAGGCGGCGGGGTGCGAGCGCGTGTACGCGATTGCCGACGAGGACCTGGAGCGCGAGAACGAGGACAAGACCTCGGCGGTGCATTTCCTGCGCTTCGAGCTGGATGCGGAAATGCGCAAGGCGATGCGCCACGGCGCCGGCCTGGCAGTCGGCGTCGATCACCCGCGGTATCAGGCTGCCGTCGAGGCTGCGCCCGCCGTGCGCGCGGCGCTCGCCGCCGATCTCGCCTGAGGGGCGGCGCGCGCGCCCTGGCGGCTCTGGCGCTCGCGCTGGCGCATGCCGCCGCGCCGGCGCAGCCGGCCTCGGACTGGGAGCGCCGCCACACCGAGCGGCAGTGGCGCGAGCTCGATGCCGCGCTGCCGGCCTACCCGAAGAAGGAGAATCTGCTGCCGTTCTTCGTCAGCGCGGCCACGCGCTTCGAGTTCTACATTGACGGCGCGTCGCTTGCCGTGGGCGAGGACGGCGTCGTGCGCTACGTGCTCGTGGCGCGCAGCGCCGAGGGCGCGGAGAGCGTCAGCTTCGAGGGCCTCCGCTGCAGCACCTCCGAAGTCCGCATCTACGCCACCGGCGCGCAGGATCGCGGCTGGACGCGCAGCGCCGGGCCGTGGCGCGAGATCGCGCCGCACAGGGTGCAGCGCTGGCACAATGCGCTGCGCGACGAATATTTCTGCCCGCTCGGCAACCCGATCGGCAGCCCGGCGGAGGGCGTCGCCGCCCTCAGGCGCGGCCTGCATCCAAGCCTCGCGCCCACCGGCAACTAGCCCGCGACGAGCAGCACCAGATTGTTGCGGTGGATGAGCTCCGGCCCGTCCACGTAGCCCAGGATGGACTCGATCTCGCTGGAAGGCCGCCGCATGATGCGCCGCGTCTCCTGCGAGGAGTAATTCACCAGGCCGCGGGCCACTTCGCGCCCATCGGGATCCATGCAGCCGACCACGGTGCCGCGCTCGAACTCGCCCTGCACCGCGGTCACGCCGACCGGCAGCAGGCTCTTGCCGTCACGGGCGAGGGCGCGCACCGCGCCTGCATCGAGCGCGAGGCGGCCGCCGAGCGTGAGGTGGTCGGCGAGCCACTGCTTGCGCGCGGCGAGCGGCGTGGTCTGCGCCAGCAGCAGCGTGCCGAGGCGCTCGCCCTGCGCCAGGCGCACCAGCACCTCGGCCTCGTGCCCCGAGGCGATCACGGTGTGCGCCCCGCTGCGCGCCGCGCGCTTGGCCGCCAGCACCTTGGTGAGCATCCCGCCGCGCGCCAGCGCCGAGCCGGCGGCGCCGGCCATCGCCTCCAGTCGCGCCTCGCCCGCCGTCGCCTCGTCGATGAGCTTCGCCCCCGGCGAGAGCCGCGGGTCGGCGTCGTACAGCCCGGCCTGGTCGGTGAGGATCACCAGAGCATCGGCCTCCACCAGGCTGGTGACCAGGGCGGCGAGCGTGTCGTTGTCGCCGACCTTGATCTCGTCGGTGACCACGGTGTCGTTCTCGTTGATCACCGGGATCACGCCGAGCTCGAGCAGGGTCAGCAGGGTGGAGCGCGCGTTGAGGTAGCGCTGCCGGTCGGCCATGTCGGCGTGGGTGAGCAGCACCTGCGCGGTGGCGAGGCCGTGCTTGCGGAAACAGGTCTCGTAGGCCTGCACCAGGCCCATCTGCCCCACCGCCGCCGCCGCCTGCAGCTCGTGCAGCGCGTGCGGCCGCCGCGTCCAGCCCAGGCGCTGCAGGCCTTCGGCGATCGCGCCGGAGGACACCACCACGCAGCGCCGGCCGAGCGCGCGCAGCTGCGCGATCTGCGCCGCCCAGCGGGCGATCGCCGCCACGTCCAGCCCGCGCCCCTCGTTGGTGACGAGGGCGCTGCCGACCTTGACGACCAGGGTGCGCGCGGTGGCGATACGGCCGGGCATCGGCGTCAGGCGGCGCATCTCGTGCCGGCGCGCGCCTTGTCCATGCGCGCGCCGCCCGCGAGAAAGCGGTACGCGGCTTTGCACAGCGCGTCGCAACCCTTGCCGCTGATGGCGCTGATCGCGTACCAGGGGCCCTTGTGGCGCAATGCGCGCAGCAGGCGCGCGATGCGCGCGTCGGCGTCCTCGGCCAGGTCGATCTTGTTGAACACCAGCCAGCGCGGCTTGCGGTGCAGCGTCGCGTCGTACTTCTTGAGTTCCAGCGCCAGCGCGCGCGCGTCGCGCGCCGGGTCGGCGTCCGGGTCGAGCGGCGCGATGTCCACGACGTGCAGCAGCAATCGCGTGCGCGACAGGTGGCGCAGGAACTGGTGGCCGAGGCCGGCGCCTTCCGCCGCGCCCTCGATCAGCCCGGGGATGTCGGCGATCACGAAGCTCGCCTCCGCCGCCACGCGCACCACGCCGAGAGACGGGTCGAGCGTGGTGAAGGGGTAGTCCGCCACCTTGGGTCGCGCGCTGGACACCGCGCGCACCAGCGTCGACTTGCCGGCGTTGGGCAGGCCGAGCAGGCCGACGTCGGCGAGCACGCGCAGCTCGAGCGCGAGCTGGCGGCTCTGCCCCGGCAGGCCGCGCGTGAACTGGCGCGGCGCGCGGTTGGTGCTCGACTTGAAGTGCAGGTTGCCCAGGCCGCCCTGGCCGCCCTTGGCGAGCAGCGCGCGCTCGCCGTCGCGCGCCAGGTCGGCGATCAGCTCGCCGCTCCCGGCGTCGCGCACCAGGGTGCCGACCGGCATGCGCAGTTCCACGTCGCCGCCGCCGCGGCCGTACTTGTCCGCGCCGCGCCCGGCGTCGCCGTGCTCGGCGCGATGGATGCGCGCGAAGCGGTAGTCGATCAGGGTGTTGATGTTGCGGTCCGCCAACGCCCACACGCTGCCGCCGCGGCCGCCGTCGCCGCCGCTCGGCCCGCCGCGCGGCACGTACTTCTCGCGCCGGAACGCCGCGCTGCCGTCGCCGCCCTTGCCGGCGTGCACCTCGATCTTCGCCTCGTCGATGAATTTCATGGGGCCGAAAACTGAAAAGCCCTACCGCGAACGATAGGGCTCTTCACGGTGGGTCGGGTTGACGTTCAGGCCGGCACGATGCTCACGGTCTTCTTGCTGCCCGCGCCGCGCACCGCGAACTGCACCTTGCCCGCGGTCCGCGCGAACAGCGTGTGGTCGCGGCCCATGCCGACGTTGCTCCCCGGGTGCACCACGGTGCCGCGCTGGCGCACCAGGATCTGGCCGGCGTTGACCTGCTCGCCGCCGTAGGTCTTCACGCCCAGCCGCTTGGACTGCGAGTCGCGGCCGTTGCGTGAGCTGCCGCCAGCTTTCTTGTGTGCCATTTTCCGTTTCCCCTGTTCAGGCGCCGGCGACGATGTCGTCGATCCGGACCTCGGTGTAGTTCTGGCGGTGCCCCTGCGATTTCTGGAAGTGCTTGCGCCGCCGCAGCTTGAAGATCTTGACCTTGTCGCCGCGGCCGTGGCCGAGCACCGTGGCCTTCACCTTGGCGCCCGCGACCAGCGGCGCGCCCACGCGCACCGCGTCGCCCGCGCCGACCAGCAGCACCTGGTCGAAGGCGACGGCCGCGCCGACGTCGGCCGCCAGCGTCTCGACGCGCACTTGCTCGCCGGAGCTGACGCGATATTGCTTGCCGCCGGTCTTGATGATTGCGTACATGGGGGTTCTACCGCCGGAGTTCTGTAAAGACTTGGAATTATAGGAGATTCGGCTGGCGCGCGTCAAAGCCTTGTATGCTACCCGTCGCGCTCGCGCTGCGCCCCGATGCCGCCAACCACCGCCATTTCCCTCCTTGCCCCGGTTGCCGACGACATGCATCAGGTGGACGCGCTCATCCGCGCACGCCTCGACTCGGATGTCGCCCTCGTGCGCCAGGTGGCCGAGCACATCGTCGCGGGGGGCGGCAAGCGGCTGCGCCCGGCGCTGCTGCTGCTCGCCGCCGGCGCCCTCGGCTGCCGGGGCCCGGCCTGCCACGAGTTGGCCGCGGTGGTGGAGTTCATCCATACGGCGACGCTGCTGCACGACGACGTGGTCGACGAATCGCAGCTGCGGCGCGGGCGGCGCACGGCCAACGCCGCGTTCGGCAACGCGCCTTCCGTGCTGGTCGGGGATTTCCTGTACTCGCGCGCCTTCCAGATGATGGTCGGACTGGACAACCTGCGGGTGATGCGCGTGCTCGCCGACGCCACCAACACGATCGCCGAAGGCGAGGTGCTGCAGCTGATGAACTGCCACGATCCGGACGTCGACGAGGCGCGCTACCTCGACGTCGTGCGGCGCAAGACCGCCAAGCTGTTCGAGGCGGCGGCGCGGCTGGGCGGCGTGCTCGGCGGGGCGGCACCGGACCTCGAGCAGGGACTGGCCGCCTACGGCATGCACTTGGGCACCGCCTTCCAGGTCGTGGACGATGTGCTCGACTACTCCGGGGCCGCGCAGGAGACCGGCAAGAGCCTGGGCGACGACCTGGCCGAAGGCAAGCCCACGCTGCCGCTGATCCGCGTCATGCAGGCGGGCAGCGCCGAGCAGCGCGCCCTCGTGCGCCACGCCATCATCGAGGGCGGGCGCGAGGAATTTGCCGCCGTGCTGGCGGCCATCCGGGCGACCGCGGCGCTCGATTACGCGCGTGCCGCGGCCGCTCGCGAAGCCGAGCGCGCGGCGCGCTCGATCGCCGCGCTGGCGCCCTCGGCGCACACGGAATCTTTGCTAGAATTGGCGGCGTTCGCGGTGTCGCGCCGCAGCTAGTGTCCGGCGATTCGGGGTGTAGCTCAGCCTGGTAGAGTACTGCGTTCGGGACGCAGGTGTCGCTGGTTCGAATCCAGTCACCCCGACCATCTCCACTTTCCTAGAATAGGGCCATGGGACGCCTGATCCTGCTCGGCCTCGCGGTCTTGGTCGTCGTCTGGCTGGTGCGCCGCGCACTGCGCGAGCGCCAGGGCAGCGCGCCGCCCGCGCCGGGCGCCCCGGGCGAGCTCGTCGCGTGCGCGCACTGCGGGGTGCATCTGCCGCGCGCCGAGGCGCGTAGCGCGCCCGGCGGCGCCTACTGCAGCGAGGAGCACGCGCGGCTCGGGCCGCGCCGGCCGTGATGGCGACGCTGGCCTACGCGCCGCTGTTCGCGCGCGAGGACCGTCCGCCGGACTCGTTCTGGATTTCGCTGCAGTACTTCAACCTGTACCGCATCGTGGTGGCGCTGGTGTTCCTGGGGGCGACCTACGTCGCCTACGAGCCGATCAACTTCGGCGCACACGACATGCGGCTGTTCCGCGCGGTGTGCGTCGGCTACCTGATTCTCGGCATCGCCCTGCAGTTCGTGCTGCGCTCGGTGCACGAGCGCTTCAACCTGCAGCTCTCGGCGCACGCCTTGCTGGACGTGCTCACCATCCCGCTGCTCATGTACGCGAGCGGCGGCATGCGCAGCGGGCTGGGCGTGATGCTGCTCATCTCGCTCACCGGGGCCGGCCTGGTGGCGCCGCTGCGGCTGAACTTCCTGTACGCCGCGCTGGCGGCGATCGCCGTGCTGCTGGAGGAGACCTACTGGGTGCTCGCGCTCGATCTGCCGTCGGCGAGCGTGGTGCCGGCGGGCCTGCTGTCGATGGGTTTCTTCGCCGTCGCCGGCGCCACCGGCTGGCTGGCGCAGCGCTTCGCCGCCAACGAGCGCCTGGCGCGCGAGCGCGGTCGCGCGCTCGCCAACCAGACGCGAGTCAACCAGCTGGTGATCGCCGACATGCAGGACGGCGTCGTGCTCCTCGACCGGCTGGGCCGCGTCGTCGAGCACAATCCGCAATCGATGCGCCTGCTGGGCATGGACGTGCTGCGCGGACTGCCGCTCGCCGCCGTGCTCCCCGGACTGGCGGACCGCTGGCGCGCGTGGCGCGAGGCGGGCCGCGGGCCGGCGGTGTCGGTGGATCTGGAAGCGCGCGGCAAGGAGGTGCGGGCGCGCCTGCTCGACACCGGCACCGAGGACCAGTTCACCGTGGTGTTCGTCGAGGACATGACGCGCTCGCGCGAGCAGGCGCAGCAGATCAAGCTCGCGGCGCTCGGCCGGCTGACGGCGAACATCGCGCACGAGATCCGCAATCCGCTGGCCGCCATCAGCCATGCCGCGGAGCTGCTTGCCGAAGAGCGCCGCGGCGAGGACCGCGGCCGCCTGACGCGCATCATTCACGACAACACCCTGCGCCTGGAGCGCCTGGTGAGCGACGTGCTGCAGCTCAATCGCCGGGACCGCGTCGCCGCGCAGCGCATCGCGCTCGCCGCGTGGCTGCCGCCGTTCCTCGAGGAGTTCGTCGCCAACGAGACGCTGCCGGCCGAGCGTATCGTCATCGAGTCGGTGCGCGACGCGTGGGTCGAGTTCGACCCCGAGCACCTGCGCCAGGTGCTGTGGAACCTCCTGCGCAACGCCGTGCGCCACGCGCGCGCCGAGCCGCGCAGCGTGCGCATCGCGGCGCGCGCGTTCGGCGACAAAGTAGAATTGAGCGTCGCCGACAACGGCCCCGGCGTGGCCGCCGCCGACCAGGGGCAGTTGTTCGAGCCGTTCTTCACCACCGACAGCAAGGGGACGGGCCTGGGCTTGTACCTCGCACGCGAACTGGCCGCCGCCAACGGCGCGCTGCTCGAGTACGTCAACGACCTGCCGGGGGCGCATTTTCGCGTCGTCTGCCGCGGTGGGGCGGGCGCATGAGGCGCGCCGAGCGCAGGCCCGCGCAGCGCGAGCGCCAGGTGCTGGTGGTGGACGACGAGCCCGACATCCGCGAGCTGCTCGAGCTGACGCTGGCGAAGATGGGGCTGGGCGTGGTGGCAGTGGGAAGCCTCGCCGAGGCGCGCGAGACGTTGCGCAACGCGCGCTTCGATCTCTGCCTTACCGACATGCGCCTGCCCGACGGCGAAGGCCTCGACCTGGTGCGCCACATCAGCGGCCTGGCGGGCGATTTGCCTGTGGCCGTGATCACCGCGCACGGCAGCGCGGAGAACGCGGTTGCGGCCCTGAAGGCGGGGGCCTTCGATTACGTCTCGAAACCGGTGGGCCTGGAGCAGCTGCGCGCGCTGGTGAAATCCGCGCTGTCGCTGCCCGACCAGGCGGATCCGCCGGCGCGCGACCTGCCGCTGCTGGGCGGCAGCGCGCCGCTCGCGCAGGTGCGCGAGCTGATCGCCAAACTCGCGCGTACCCAGGCGCCGGTGCACGTGTCCGGGGAGTCCGGCAGCGGCAAGGAGCTCGCGGCGCGCCTGATCCACGGCGAAGGCGCGCGCCGCGAGCGGCCGTTCGTGCCGGTGAATTGCGGTGCCATTCCCGAGACGCTGATGGAGAGCGAGTTCTTCGGCTACAAAAAGGGCGCGTTCACCGGCGCGGAGCAGGATCGCGACGGCTTCTTCCAGGCCGCCAACGGCGGCACCCTGTTCCTCGACGAGGTGGCGGATCTGCCGCTGGCGATGCAGGTGAAGCTGCTGCGCGCCATCCAGGAGAAGCGCGTGCGCAAGGTGGGCGCCACGCAGGAGGAGCCGGTGGACGTGCGCATCATCAGCGCCACGCACCAGAACCTGGCGCGGCTGGTCGAGTCCGGGCGCTTCCGCCAGGATCTCTTTTACCGCCTCAACGTGATCGAGCTGAAGATGCCCCCCCTGCGCGACTGCCGCGAGGACGTCCCGCTGATCGCGGCCAGCATCCTCGAGCGCATCGCGCGCGCGAGCGGCGCGGCGCCGGCGCGCCTGTCGGACGCGGCGCTCGCCGAGCTGGCGCAGTACGACTTCCCGGGCAACATCCGCGAGCTGGAGAACGTCCTCGAGCGCGCGACGGCGCTCTCGGGCGGCGCGCAGATCGGAGCCGACGACCTGATGCTCAGGCCGGTCGCGGCCGAAGAGGGCGGCGGCCGCGCCGCGGAAGGCGCGCTGGGTGCGCCGCTGCCCGAATACCTCGACCGCGTGGAGCGCGAGGCGATCCTGGAGGCGCTGGCGCGCACCCAGTTCAACCGCACTGCCGCGGCCAAGCTCCTCGGCATCACCTTCCGCACGCTGCGCTACCGCATGCAGCGCCTGGGAATCACCGATGAGAATCGGCCCTGACGGGCTGCTGCACGGCGCGCGCTACACCGCCTCACCCAACTGCGACGCGCGGCCGCGCGCCGCGGCGGTCTGGCTGCTCGTTCTGCACTCGATCAGCCTGCCTCCCGGAAGATACGGCGGCGACGCGATCGAACGGCTGTTCACCAACCGGCTCGACGCGCGAGCGCACCCGTACTTCCTTGAAATAGTGCACATGCGCGTGTCGGCGCATTTTCTCGTGCGTCGCGACGGTGTGCTGCAGCAGTTCGTCCCGGTGCAGCGGCGCGCCTGGC
Source organism: uncultured Enterobacteriaceae bacterium (assembly GCA_964484035.1). Taxonomy (GTDB): domain Bacteria; phylum Pseudomonadota; class Gammaproteobacteria; order Burkholderiales; family SG8-39; genus JAABQT01. Next base: position 12,900 of record CAZAEG010000330.1, read on the forward strand.
ACGCCGGCATGTCGCGCTGGCGCGGGCTGGCGCGATGCAACGACTTCTCGCTGGGCGTGGAGCTCGAAGGCGCCGAAGGCCGCGGTTTCGCCGCTGCACAATATCGGTGCCTCGCGCGTCTGGCGCGCGCGCTCGCGGCGCGGCTGCCGCTGCGCGCATGCGCCGCGCACAGCGACATCGCGCCCGGACGCAAGCGCGATCCGGGCGCGCGCTTCGACTGGTCGCGCTTCCACGCCGATCTGGCGCAGCACTAGATGTTGTAGCGGCTTGCGCTCCTTCCCCTGCCTTTAGTAGCTTCGCTGCACCGCGCAATCCTTGCGCCGCTTGCAAAATAAAATCCGCGTGGTACATTGCGGCCACTAGAAATAGTTAGCAATCAGAGGTTCAGCACTATATATTGTGGTTCCGCTGCAGATCGTCACAAATCCGCAACGCGGCGGCAGGCAGCAACGCAAGGGAGGCAGGGACATGCAGATCGCGCAAGAGAGTCCGGCAACCGGCCCTGTGGCAGGTACGGGCGTTGCCGGCTCGGGCGGCACGATCCGCTCCGCGTACGCGGACTACAAGATCATCCGCCGCAACGGCGCCGTCGTCGGCTTCGAGCCGGCGAAGATCTCGGTGGCCATGACCAAGGCGTTCCTGGCCGTGAACGGCAGCCAGGGCGCGGCCTCGGCGCGCATCCGCGAGCTGGTGGCCCGGCTCACGGAGCAGGTGGTGGGCGCGTTGCAGCGGCGCCAGCCGCAGGGCGGCACGCTGCACATCGAGGACATCCAGGACCAGGTGGAGCTGGCGCTTATGCGCTCGGGCGAGCACGACGTCGCCCGCGCCTACGTCCTGTACCGCGAGGAGCGCTCGCGGGCGCGCGCCGCGGAGAAGTCCGCGCGCGACCGGCACTCGCCCGGGGCCGTGCTGCACGTGGTGGACAACGGCGCGCGCCGGGCGCTCGACCTCGAGGCGCTGCAGCGGCTGCTGGCAGCGGCTTGCGAGGGGCTGGACGGCGCGGCGGAGCCGGCGGCGATCCTGGAGACCACGCTGCGCGACCTGTACGACGGCGTGCCGATGGAGGAGGTGCGCAAGTCGGCGATCCTCGCCGCGCGCGCGCTGATCGAGAAGGACCCGGCCTACAGCTACGTCACGGCGCGCCTGCTCCTCAATACCGTCCGCCTCGAGGTGCTGGGCGAAGAGGCGAGCCAGCAGGCCATGGCGACCCGCTACGCCGCCTACTTTCCCGAGTTCGTGCGCCGCGGCATCGAGGCCGAGCTGCTCGACCCCGAGCTTGCAAAATTTGACCTGGCGCGCATCGGCCGCGCGTTGCGGGCCGAGCGCGATCTCAAGTTCGGCTACCTCGGCCTGCAGACGCTGTACGACCGCTACTTCCTGCATGTGCGTGGCCGCCGGATCGAGCTGCCGCAGGCCTTCTTCATGCGCGTCGCCATGGGCCTCGCCTTGAACGAGAAGGATCGCGAGGCGCGCGCCATCGAGTTCTACGACGTGCTGTCGACGTTCGACTTCATGAGCTCGACGCCGACGCTGTTCAACTCGGGCACGCAGCGCTCGCAGCTCTCGTCGTGCTACCTGACGACGGTGGCCGACGACCTGACCGGCATCTACGACGCGATCAAGGAGAACGCGCTGCTCGCCAAGTACGCCGGGGGCCTGGGCAACGACTGGACGCCGGTGCGCGCGCTGGGCTCGCACATCAAGGGCACCAACGGCAAATCGCAGGGCGTGGTGCCGTTCCTCAAGGTGGTGAACGACACCGCCGTGGCGGTGAACCAGGGCGGCAAGAGGAAAGGCGCGGTGTGCTCGTACCTCGAGACCTGGCACCTCGACATCGAGGAGTTCCTCGAGCTGCGCAAGAACACGGGCGACGACCGCCGGCGCACCCACGACATGAACACGGCGAACTGGATTCCGGACCTGTTCATGAAGCGGATGATGGAGAACGCCGAGTGGACCCTGTTCAGCCCCTCCGACGTGCCCGAGCTGCACGACAAGGTCGGCAAGGCGTTCGAGGAAGCGTACCTGCGCTACGAGGACAAGGCGGCGCGCGGCGAGCTGAAGCTGCACAAGCGACTGCCCGCGGTGCAGCTGTGGCGCAAGATGCTCTCCATGCTGTTCGAGACCGGCCACCCCTGGATCACGTTCAAGGACCCGTGCAATCTGCGCAGCCCGCAGCAGCACGTAGGCGTGGTGCACAGCTCCAATCTGTGCACCGAGATCACGCTGAACACCTCGGCGGACGAGATCGCGGTGTGCAACCTGGGCTCGGTGAACCTGCTGGCGCACATGGGCGAGCAGGGCCTCGACTTCGAGAAGCTGCAGCGTACCGTGCGCACGGCGATGCGCATGCTCGACAACGTCGTCGACATCAACTACTACGCCGTCGACAAGGCGCGCAACTCCAACCTGCGCCATCGCCCGGTGGGCTTGGGCATCATGGGCTTCCAGGACTGCCTGCACCAGCTGCGCGTGCCCTACGCCTCGCAGGAGGCGGTGGAGTTCGCCGACCGCGCGATGGAAATGGTGGCGTACTGCGCGTACTGGGCGTCGACGGAGCTCGCTGAGGAGCGCGGCCGCTACTCGAGCTTCAAGGGCTCGCTGTGGGACCGCGGCATCCTGCCGCAGGACTCGCTCGACCTGCTCGCCGCGGAGCGCGGCGGCTACGTCGAGCTCGACCGCTCCGCCCTCCTCGACTGGGAGCCGCTGCGCAGCCGCATCCGCGCGCACGGCATGCGCAACTCTAACTGCATCGCCATCGCGCCCACGGCGACCATCGCCAACATCGTCGGCGTGTCGGCCTCGATCGAGCCGACCTACCAGAACCTGTACGTGAAATCGAACCTGTCGGGGGAATTCACCGTGGTGAACGAGTTCCTGGTGACCGACCTGAAGCGCGCCGGGCTGTGGGACGAGGTGATGATCGCCGACCTCAAGTACTTCGACGGCAACCTGGCGCGGGTCGACCGCGCCCCGGCCGAGCTGCGCCGACTCTACGCCACCGCCTTCGAGGTCGAGCCGCGCTGGCTGGTGGAAGCGGGCGCGCGCCGCCAGAAGTGGATCGACCAATCGCAGTCGCTCAACATCTACATGGCCGGCGCCTCGGGCAAGCGGCTCGACGAGACCTACAAGCTCGCCTGGATCCGCGGCCTGAAGACCACCTACTACCTGCGCTCGATGGGCGCGACGCATGCCGAGAAATCGACCTCCAAGGCCGGGCAGCTGAACGCGGTGCCGAGCGACGGCGGCGTGCCGGTCGTGGCGTCGGCGGACGAGGCGAAGTTCTGCGCCGTCGACGATTCCGAGTGCGAGGCCTGCCAGTAGTGCCCAAGTTCGACGACCGCGACGGCACGCCGAACGCCATCTCCGGCCTCGCGGTGCAGCCGACGAGCGGCTTCATGCCCGGCGCCGGGGGCAAGGAGGAGCGCTTCGCCGCCGGCAACGCGTTCCGCCGCATCACGGTCGAGGACAAGCGCATCATCAATTCCAAGGCCGACGTCAACCAGCTGGTGCCGTTCAAGTACAAGTGGGCCTGGGAGAAGTACATCTCCGCCTGCGCCAACCACTGGATGCCGCAGGAAATCAACATGAGCCGCGACATCGCCCTGTGGAGGGACTCGAACGGGCTCACCGCCGACGAGCGCCGCATCGTCACGCGCAACCTCGGCTTCTTCGTCACCGCCGACTCGCTCGCCGCCAACAACATCGTGCTCGGCACCTACCGCCACATCACGGCGCCGGAATGCCGCCAGTACCTGCTGCGCCAGGCGTTCGAGGAGGCGATCCACACGCACGCCTACCAGTACATCGTCGAGAGCCTCGACCTGGACGAGGGCGAGGTGTTCAACGCCTACAACGAGATCGGCTCGATCCGCGACAAGGACGAGTTCCTGGTGCCGTTCATCGATACCCTGACTGACCCCGCGTTCAAGACCGGCACGCCGGATGCCGACCAGGCGCTGCTGAAGAGCCTGATCGTGTTCTCCTGCCTGATGGAGGGCCTGTTCTTCTACGTCGGCTTCGTGCAGATCCTGTCGCTCGGCCGGCAGAACAAGATGACCGGGTCGGCCGAGCAGTACATGTACATCCTGCGCGACGAGTCGATGCACTGCAATTTCGGCATCGACCTGGTGAACCAGATCAAGCTGGAGAACCCGCACCTGTGGACCGCGCGCTTTCGCGAGGAGCTGCAGGAGCTGTTCCGCAAGGCGGTCGAGCTGGAATACCGCTACGCCGAGGACACCATGCCGCGCGGCGTGCTCGGCCTGAACGCGCCGATGTTCAAGGAGTACCTGCGCTTCATCGCCAACCGGCGCTGCCAGCAGATCGGGCTGGACGCGCTCTACCCGGGCGCGGCGAACCCGTTTCCATGGATGAGCGAGATGATCGACCTGAAGAAGGAGCGCAACTTCTTCGAGACGCGGGTGATCGAGTACCAGACCGGCGGCGCGCTGAGCTGGGACTGATGCGAGAGGAGAGACGCCAAGTGCACCGAGTGACGGCCTGCAAGGTGGAAGACGACTACAAGCTGTGGCTGCGGTTCGAGGACGGCCTGGAGGGCAGCGTGTTCCTCGGCAACCTGCTTGAGATCGGCGCGTTCAAGCTGTGGCGCGACGTGCGCGAGTTCGAGAAAGTGAGCGTGGATCCCGAATCCGCGACCGTGACCTGGGAAGGCGGCATCCGGCTCGACCCGGACATCCTGTACCAGGACCTGGCCGCGCGGGGCGCGCGCTAATATGCGCGGGTGCGAGGAATTCAGTCCGCCTGCGGGGAGCGATTCCCGCGCGCGGTTGAATAGTCCGGCCAGGGATGGCCGGGCTTCTTTTGTTCAACTACCAGCTAGGAGCTAGTCATGGCAAAGAAAAAAGCCAAAAAAGGCGGAAAGAAAAAGAAGAAGAAGAAATCATCAAAGAAAAAGAAGAAAGCAGTTAAGAAGTCATCCAAGAAGAAGGCAGCGGGCCGGAAGAAGAAATCCGCCAAGAAAAAAAAGGCGAAGCCCGTTAAACCTGAGGCCAGCTCTGCGGGACGGATGACGGCAGCAGCATCGCCGGCGTCCTCCGCCGCGACTCCCGGCGCGCGAACCGCGCTGAATCCGGCGGCCGCTTGGCCGTTTCCAACCGGCTCCCGGCCGTAACCGGGCGCCAGGCGGGAATGTGGCGGGGGGCGCAAGCCCCCCGCCAGGCCCCTCGAAGCTCAGCGGACCGCCTTGGTCATTCGGCGCAACTGAAGGTCCGAGGCCGGTCCGCGAGGCTTCCCTTGTTCCCGG
>CAZAEG010000331.1:0-4696 GCA_964484035.1 uncultured Enterobacteriaceae bacterium
TGCACGACGAAATGAATCATTGCCTTCTCCGTAACGTTCCCCCGCTATTCTAGCGGCATGACCGATCGCCGAAGGTTCCTGCAGGCCCTCGCCGCCGCGGGTGTTTCGCGCGCGCTGCCCGCCTGCGCGCAGGGGACGCCGGTTTTCGCGTCCGATCCCTTCGGCCTGGGTGTCGCCTCCGGCTATCCGCGTCCGGGCGGCGTGGTTCTCTGGACCCGTCTCCTTGGCGAGCTCGACCCGATCGCGCTGTCCGTGCGGTGGGAAGTCGCATCGGACGAGGCAATGCGCCGCGTGGTGTCTTCCGGAACCGCTGTCGCCGATCCCGCTTGGGCTCACTCCGTGCGCGTGGAGGTCAAGGGCCTCGAACCCGATCACTGGTACTGGTACCGCTTCTCGGCGGGCGATGCCGAGAGCCCCGTAGGACGCACGCGCACCGCACCGCGTCCGGACGCGGCGGTGCAACGGCTGCGCTTCGTCTTCGCCTCCTGCCAGCAGTACGAGCAGGGCTACTTCGGCGCGCACCGACACATTGCCGCCGACGCGCCGGATCTCGTCGCGTTTCTCGGCGATTACATCTACGAGTCGTCCTGGGGCAAGGAGCACGTGCGCAAGCACGGCGCCGGCGAGCCCACTACGCTCGCGGACTACCGCGCGCGCTATGCGCTCTACAAATCCGACCCCGACCTGCAGGCCGCGCACGCCGCTTGCCCGTGGATCGCCACCTGGGACGACCACGAGGTGGACAACGACTACGCCGACGACCGCCCCGAGGACGGCATGCCGCGCGAGCAGTTCCTCGCGCGGCGCGCGGCCGCCTACCGCGCGTTCTACGAGCACATGCCGCTGCCGGAACACATGCGGCCGCGCGGCCCCGACATGCGCCTCTACACGCAACTTGGCTGGGGTTCGCTCGGCCGCTTCCATCTGCTGGACGACCGCCAGTACCGCACCTGGCAGTCGTGTCCGCGACGCGGGCGCGGCGGCTCGAACACGGTGGACGTCGAGAAGTGCGGGCAGATGTTCGGCGACCAGCGCTCGATCCTCGGGCGCGCGCAGGAGCGCTGGCTGGAAGGCGCGCTCGGCGAATCGCGCGCGCGGTGGAACTTTCTTGCGCAGCAGACGCGCATGGCGCAGTTCGACCAGAAGCCGGGTCCCGGGCGGCGCGCCTGGACCGACGGCTGGGACGGCTACCCGGCGGCGAGGAAGCGCCTGCTCGATTACCTGGCTGAGAAGAAGATCGCCAATCCGGTCGTCCTGGGCGGCGACGTGCACCAGTTCAACGTCGCCGACCTGAAGCGCGATTTCGACGACCCGGAATCAAGCGTCGTCGCGAGCGAGTTCGTCGGCACCTCGATCACCTCGCAGGGCTGGTCGCAGGAGCGGCTGGAGAAATACCTGCCCGACAACCCGCACATGAAGCACGTGGAGAGCCGCTATCGCGGCTATGTACGCGTGGACGTGTCGGCGGTAGAAGCGCGCTTCGACTTGCGCGCGATGGAGTCGGTGCGCGAGCGCGCGGCGGGCTGCCGCACGCACGCGACGTTCGTCGTCGAGGACGGCCGGGCGGGGCCGGTTCGCGCGTAGCCTCTAGCGCAGGAGGGTGAGCGGGTAGAGGAGCATCAGGCCCAGGAGGGCGACGAGGAACAGCGCCCGCATGAAGTCTTCCATTGTCGCGCGCCGCAGGCGGCTCCAGAGCCAGCGCGCGTAGGAGCCGCCGTGCTCGCGCCGCCACTCCGCCTGCCACTGCGCGCGCGCCGCGGCTGCGTACTCCGCCGACTCCTTGTCGACGATCTGCTTCGCGCGCAGATAGTCCTGCTCGGACACCCAGATCGCGTCGCTACCGAAGAGCTTGGACTTCGCGCGCGTCTCCTTGTGCACGATGCCGGCTTCGTCGAGCAGGCGAAGGATCTCGCGCTCCTGCTCCGACTCGAGCGGCAGCGCGACGAGGCGCTTCATCCGCCCCTACGCCTCGTGCAGCGCCACTGATACGGGGAAATGGTCGCTGAAGCCGGCGGTGTCCACGTTCTCAGCCGCGTTACCCTTCGACAGGCCGAAGCTACTTCTTCGGCGGCAGGGCCGACGCGTAGGCAATCGCCCGGTCCATCCACTTCTTCAACCCACCCGCCGTACGAATCGCCGGCCCATCGACATACAGAAACCCGCGCATCGGCCTGCCCGTGAAGTCCATCGGCCGCACGTGCGGCGGCGCGAGGAGCGCGTCCGACTTGTCCTTGTCCATCCGCACGACGAGCGTAGAGCCCAGAACTCCGACACACATGTGCCCGCGAAGGAGAAAGGCAACGCCGCCGAACATGCGCCTCTCGCTCACGCTGCGCCTGCCCAGCGCCGAGCGCACGCGCTCGAGAAGTCGGTCGTCGGCAGCCATGCCCGCGCTCAGCGAAACAGACCGCCTACGCCACGATGACCAACGCAACGTAGGGAACCAGGTTGAAGAGAAAGATGCCGAGCTTGTACAGGCCCATGCCCGCGTAGTGGATGGCGTCGAAGTGCGCGGCCGGCAGGCGGAACCAGCGCGTGTGCAGCTTGCGCATCCAGTCGCGCGCAAACAGGAAGAACAGGAACCAGACCACGAGCACGGCGTAGTTGATGAGCGTGCACCATCCGAGAAAAGCGCGAACCTGATCTACGGTCATGCGTGCGTCTCCTTTGCTCGCTAGCGGCAACGGCCATGCGACATGATGCCGACTTCCTGCAAGTAGTGCCTGAAGCTGTACTTGCCGTTCGCCAGCAGCTTTATGTAGCCCTCTCTCCCCTGCGGGCGAAGTATGACGTACGTGCCTTCCTTCCCCCAGTCAACGCTTCCATCTTCATATGGCTTCTGCATGGCGGACGTCTCCGACGTGGATTCGATCCAGCCGCGGCTGGAGTTCGCCCGGAGCCTGAATGGAAATGTCCTGACCTCCGTGCGGCCGCTGCACGCAACGTGGATATTCCTGCAGAAGAAGGGCAAGGCCGGTTCACAGTCCACTGCTACCGCCTGCGCGCGCAACGAGGTCGCGGTCCGGGAAACGTCACCCCCGGCAGCGAAACCGGCCGGGACGGCAAGCGCTGAAGCCAGGATCAATTGAAAGGCCTTCATGCGTCCGGAATCTCCGACTCGACCAATTTCGCCAGAAGGGCAAGCGACGCCTGCCAGCCGAGGTAGCAAGCCTTGGCTGGAATGACATCGGGGACTCCTTCGTGCCCGGTGGGCCAGGGCCCACCCTACCTGGCTCCTTCCTACTTACATTTCAGGTTCGCCGACCAGTTCTTGATCGGCTTGGTGCAATCGACCTCGTTCACCTGCCGCTGCGCATCGAGCTTGCGCTCGTCCACGCGCTCCGGCTCGAGCCCGCGCTCGCGCGCGGCCGCGCTGCCGCCGTACTCCGCCGCGATGAGTCCGATGCCGATCAGCGCCCAGACCGCCGCGCTGCCATGCCCGCTGTAGCCGATCGACACGCTGCCGCCGGTGGTCGTCACGCCGCCACCCGAATCCACCCGCACGCTCGCGTGGGAGCACGCGGCGAGCAAGAATGCCAATGCGAGAAGCGCCGGCCTCATGCCATCACAATCCGGCTTTCGCGACCAGCGCCAGCAGCCTGTCCCTGTGGCGCGCGCTGGTCAGGGGATAGGTCTCGAGCCAGGCACGCGCCGAAAAATCCGCGTCCTGTCCGCGGACCTCGTCGGCTTCCCATGCGGCCGCATCGCTCTGCCCTTGCGCAGCCAGCGTGGCGGCCAGGTAGACGCGTGACTCCACGTCACCCGGATTGCGCAACAGCGCTTCCTGCAGGTTGATTCGCGCCTGCTCGAGATCGTCCATGAACAGGTAGGCGCGACCGAGAAGCAGATAGTAGAGATATCCACCATCGGGATTGAGCCTCAGGGCCGCGCGCAGCAGAGGAACGGACTTCGCCGGCTCACCGACGTAGGTTTGGATGCCGCCGAGGAGCGCATAGGCGTCGGCGTAGGATCGATTGAGCTCGATCGCCCGGTGCAATGCGCGGATCGCTTCATCGTGGCGGCGGCTGCGGGTGTGGACGAAACCGAGCGCCCAGTGGACCTCCGGAATGTCGGGATCGATCTGCCGCGCGGTCTCGGCGAGTTCCAGTGCCCGATTGAGCGCAGCCGAGCTCTGGGTAACCGTCGGCTGGCGGCGATCCATGGCGTAGGTCATGGCAAGACCCGCATAGGCGCGTGCGAACTTCGGATCCAGCTCGATCGCCTTCGAATACGACGCGCGGGCTTGCAGGTTGTCCTCCTCCTGCCGGGCGAGAAGCTGCACCTGGCCGCGCAGGAAATGCTCATAGGCCTCGAGACTGTGCGTGTATCGCTTGGCCACCCGTCGCCGCTCGGCAGCGCTGATCCTGCCGGGCAGCTGCTCGCTCAGACTGCGGCTGATTTCGTTCTGGATGGCGAAAAGATCGCCGACCGGGCGCTCGAAACGCTGGGACCAGAGCTGCTCGTTCGTGCGGGAGTCCGTGAGCCTGACATTGATCCGCAGCGTCGTCGCTTCGCGTTGCACGCTCCCGGAGACGAGGAATCGACCGGCATTAGCCGCGCCGCCATCTCCGGGAGCGTCCGAGGCGGCGATCAGGCGCAGGCCGGAAAGCCGCGATAGATCGGTCATCAGGTCGCTGCCGATGCCTCTCGACAGGTGGGCCTGCCCGGCATCGGCGCCCAGCATCTCGAACGGCAG
>CAZAEG010000332.1:0-3194 GCA_964484035.1 uncultured Enterobacteriaceae bacterium
GCCGGGCCATCGCGGCCGGTGACGAACTTGATCTGGTTGCTGCTCTTTTGCACGTGATACGTGAGCTGGCAGCCGACGCCGCAGAACGGACACACCGAGTCCACCTGCCGGTCGACGGCCTCCAGCCCTGCTTCGCGCGCCGGCATCAGCGCCCCGGTCGGGCAGGCCTGCACGCACTCGCCGCAGGCCACGCAGGTGGAGGCGCCCATCGGGTCGTCGAAGTCGAACACGATCTTCGAATGCTCGCCGCGGAAGGCGTAGCCGATGACGTTGTTCACCTGCTCCTCGCGGCAGGCGCGCAGGCAGCGCGTGCACTGGATGCAGGCATCGAGGTTGACGGCCATCGCCGGATGGGAGAGGTCCGCCTTGGGCTGGTGGCGCGCCGCGAAGCGCGGCAATCCCATGTCCATCTTGCGCGCCCACTGGTCGAGCTCGGAATCCTTGCGGTATTGCTTTTCCGGCATGTCCGCGAGCAGCAGTTCCAGAACCATCTTCTGCGACAGCTCGGCGCGCGTGGAATTGCTGGTGACCTCCATGCCCTCCTTCGGATAGCGACAGCACGAGGGCGCGAGCGCGCGCTCGCCCTTGATCTCCACCACGCAGGCGCGGCAGTTGCCGTCGGGCCGCAGGCCGGGCGCGTAGCAAAGGTGGGGAATCTCCACGCCGTGGCGCTTCGCGGTCTCGATGATCGTCTCGTCCGGGCGGCCGACCACCGTCCTGCCGTTCAGCTTGAACTCGATCGGCAGCGTCGCCTGCTGCCGGGTGCTCACGCGATCCATTACTGCACCTCGTGTGGAAAGTACTTGATGACGCACTGCACCGGGTTGGGCGCCGCCTGGCCCAGGCCGCAGATGGAGGCATCCATCATCGCCTGTGAGAGTTCGCCGAGCAGCGGTTGGTTCCAGGATTTCTCTTCCATCAACGCGAGCGCCTTGGCGGTGCCGACGCGGCAGGGCGTGCACTGGCCGCAGGACTCGTCCTTGAAGAACCTCATCAGGTTCTGCGCGGCGGCCGCGGCCTTGTCGCGCTGCGACAGGACCACGATCGCCGCCGAGCCGATGAAGCAGCCGTGCGGCTGCAGCGTGTCGAAATCGAGCGGCACGTCGGCCTTCGACGCGGGCAGGATGCCCCCCGAGGCGCCGCCGGGCAGGTAGCCGTAGAGCGGCTGGCCGTCCTGCATGCCGCCGCAATACTCCTCGAGCAGCTCCTTGAGTGTGATGCCGGCGGGCGCGAGATGCACGCCGGGCTTCCTGACCCGCCCCGAGACCGAGAACGAGCGCAGGCCTTTCCTGCCGTTCCTGCCCTGGGCGGCGAACCACGGCGCGCCCCTCTCGACGATCTCGCGCACCCAGTGCACCGTCTCCATGTTGTGCTCGAGCGTCGGGTAGCCGAACAGGCCCACCTGCGCGACGTAGGGCGGCCTGAGGCGCGGCATGCCGCGCTTGCCCTCGATCGATTCGATCATGGCCGATTCCTCGCCGCAGATGTAAGCGCCCGCCCCGCGGCGAAGGTGGATCGGCGGCAGCGCGCAGGGCGGGTTCTTCTTCAGCTTCGCCAGCTCGCGCTCGAGCACCGCGCGGCAACCCGCGTATTCGTCCCGGAGGTAGACGTAGATCTCGCCCACGCCCGCGCACCAGGCGGCGATCAGCATGCCTTCGAGAAAGCGGTGCGGGTCGCGCTCGAGATACCAGCGGTCCTTGAAGGTGCCGGGCTCGCCTTCGTCGATGTTCACCGCCATCAGGCGAGGCTCGGGCTCGGCGGCGACGATGCGCCACTTGCGGCCCGCCGGAAAGCCGGCGCCCCCCAGGCCGCGCAGCCCCGAGTCCTCCATGATCTTCGTGATCTCGTCTCGCGTGCGCCTGCCGGCGAGGCAGTCGGCGAGGAGCTCGTAGCCGCCGGAATTGCGGTACTTCGCGTAGTCGGTGTACGGCGGCACGGGGCAAGTGAATTTCTTCTGCTGCACCGCCGCGCGCACGCGCTCCACCGTGGCGTTGCCGACCGGGTTCTGGTGCACCACCGCGCACGGCGCGACCTCGCAGCGGCCCACGCAGGGCGCGTGGATCACGCGCACGTCCTTGCCGAGAACGCCGCGCAGCCGCTCCAGCAATTCTTTCGCCCCCGCCATCTCGCAGGCGATGGAATCGCACACGCGCACCGTCAGCGCAGGCGGCGCCTGTTCGCCCTCCTTCACCACGTCGAAGTGGTGGTAGAAGGTCGCCACCTCGAACACCTCGGTCATCGAGAGCTTCATCTCCTCGGCGAGCGCGGCGAGGCGCGCGGCCGAGAGGCTGCCGTAGCGATCCTGGATGCGATGCAGGTACTCGATCAGCAAGTCGCGCCGGCGCGCATCCGCGCCGAGCAGCGCCCTCACCTCCGCGCGTGCCGCGGGATCGACGCCGCGGCCCTTGGGCTTGCCGCGCGCTGAAGCTCGATCGTCCATCGGCCCCATTCTACGGCGCGCCGCCGCGTCAGACGCCTTGACAGGGGTCAAGATTCCGCTCGCGATGCGGCGCGCGGTAGACTGCCGCCATGAAATTCAAATCTCTGGGCCGCACCGGCGTCCAGGTGTCCGAGCTGTGCCTGGGCACCATGTCCTTCGGCGGCGACGCCGACGAGGCGATGTCGGAACAGATGTACAAGGCATGCCGCGACGCGGGCATCAACTTCTACGACTGCGCCGACCAGTACAACAAGGGTCGGTCCGAGGAGATCCTCGGCCGGCTGATGAAAGGCCACCGCGAGGACCTGGTCATCACCACCAAGTGCTACAACCCGGTGACCGGGGACGTCAACGACCGCGGCACCTCGCGCCGGCACGTCACGCGCGCGGTGGAGGCGAGCCTGAAGCGCCTGCAGACCGACCGCGTCGAGGTGCTCTTCCTGCACCAGTTCGACCAGCTGACCCCGCTCGAGGAATCGGTGCGCGCGCTGGAAGACCTGGTGCGCTCGGGCAAGGTGCTCTACCCCGCGGTCAGCAACTGGTCCGCCTGGCAGACGCAGCGCGCCGTGGATCTCCAGGAGCGCCACGACTGGGCGCGGCTGCAGGTGATCCAGCCGATGTACAACCTGGTCAAGCGCCAGGCCGAGGTCGAGATCCTGCCGATGGCGCAGGCGAACGGCATCGGCGTCATTCCCTACAGTCCCGGCGCCGCGGGATTGCTCTCCGGCAAGTACAGCGGGCAGGCAAGCGGGCG
>CAZAEG010000333.1:0-3096 GCA_964484035.1 uncultured Enterobacteriaceae bacterium
CCCGGCATGCGCGCGCAGCCCCAAGGCTGCGCCACGCTCCTCGCCGCGCTGGAGGAATGGCTCGAGCCGCCCGCCATCGCCATCGTGCGCGGCGCGCCCGCCGCGCTGCGCGAGTGGTGCGGCGCGATTGCGCGGGACTACTTGCCGCATACCCTGGTGCTCGGCATCCCGGCGGGCATCGCGGGACTGCCGCCGGTGCTCGACAAGCCGGCGACGCAGGACGTCCAGGCCTGGCTGTGCCGCGGCGCCGCCTGCCTGCCGCCGCTCGACAGCGTCGAGGCGTTGCGTCGGGCCTGCGCGCAGTAGCGTCCGCCGGGACGCCGCTGCCTTTTTGTGCAACCATTCCCGTGCGCTGAACCGGGGCACGGGACGATCCATGGGCTATTTCCTGCAGCAGCTCATCAACGGGATGACGCTCGGCATGATCTACGGCCTGATCGCCATCGGTTACACCATGGTGTACGGCATCATCGGCATGATCAATTTCGCGCACGGCGAGATCTTCATGATCGGCGCCTTCATCGCCTTCGTCGCCTTCCTCGCCCTCGGCCTGATCGGCATCGGCTGGATACCGCTCGCGCTGCTCATCGTGCTGGTGGCGACCATGCTGCTCACCTCGGTGTACGGCTGGGCGCTGGAGCGCGTGGCCTACCGGCCGCTGCGCCACTCGCCGCGCCTTGCGGCGCTCATTACGGCGATCGGCATGTCGATCTTCCTGCAGAACTACGTGCAGCTGCTGCAGGGCGCGCGCGTGAAGCCGATGCAGCCCGTGATCACCGGCGGCGTGCGCTTCTTCGAGACGGGCGAGTTCGCGGTGGCCTTCAGCTTCCTGCAGATGCTCATCATCCTGATCACGCTGGGCCTGATGATCGGCTTCACGCTGATCATCACGCGCACCGCGCTCGGCCGCGCGCAGCGCGCCTGCCAGCAGGACCTCGGCATGGCCGCGCTGGTGGGCATCAACGTCGATCGCACCATCGCGCTTACCTTCGTGCTCGGCGCGAGCCTCGCCTCGGTGGCTGGCCTCATGTTCCTGCTCAACTACGGCGTGATCGACTTCTACATCGGATTTCAGGCCGGCATCAAGGCCTTCACCGCGGCGGTGCTCGGCGGCATCGGCTCGGTGCCGGGCGCGATGCTGGGCGGCCTGCTCATCGGCCTGATCGAAGCGTTCTGGTCCGCCTACTTCTCCGTCGAGTACAAGGACGTGGCGACCTTCGCGATCCTCATCCTGGTGCTCATCTTCAGGCCGACGGGATTGCTCGGCAAGCCCGACGTCGAGAAGGTCTGATGCGCGCGAGCGCCACGCCGCGACCGCCTTTCGACTGGCCCCTCGCGCTCAAAGACGCCGGGCGGGTCGCCGGCGTCGTCATCTTGCTCACCTTCGCGCTGGTCGGGTTTCGCATCCAGGACACCTCCGCCGGCCCGCCTCTCGCCTATCGATTCGACGACGTGCTCGCGGTGACGCTCATCGCCTTCCTCGGCCGCCTCGCCGTCAGCGCGCTGCGCGCGCAGCGGGTCGTGCCGGTACTCGCCGGCGCGCTCGTGTGCGCAGTCGTGCTCACCGGGATTCTCGCCTTCGGCATCGACGAGCGGTGGCTGCCGTTCAAGAGCGCCGTGCTGGGCGGGACGATCGCGCTCGCCGCCTGGATCCTGAGCGCGCGCGCCGCCTGGCTCGTGTGGCATGCCGCGAGCGAGACGAGCGTCGAAGTGCGCGAAGCGCGCATGGACCGGCTGGGTGCGCAGGTGCAGAAACTGGCGTGGTGGGTGGGCCCGGTGATTCTCGGCCTTGCGGTGGTACTGCCGTTCCTGCCGTGGACCGACCGGCGCCTGCTTGACATCGCCACCCTGGTCGCCACCTACATCATGCTCGGCTGGGGCCTGAACATCGTCGTTGGCCTCGCGGGACTTCTCGACCTCGGTTACGTGGCGTTCTACGCGGTGGGCGCCTACAGCTACGCGCTGCTCGCCCTGCACTTCGATCTCGGCTTCTGGGTGTGCCTGCCGTTCGCCGGCATCATGGCCGCCTTCGCCGGCATCCTGCTCGGCTTTCCGGTGCTGCGGCTGCGCGGCGATTACCTGGCGATCGTGACGCTCGGCTTCGGCGAGATCATCCGCATCATCCTGCTCAACTGGTACCAGTTCACCAAGGGGCCAGACGGCCTCTCGGGCATCCCGCGGCCGACCTTCTTCGGCTTGCCGATGACGCGCGAGGCGCCCGACGGCGGCGCCACTTTCCACAGCTTCTTCGGCCTCGAGTATGCGCCGATCGATCGCATCATCTTCCTTTATTACCTCGCGCTCGCGCTCGCCCTCGTCACCAACCTCTTCACGCTGCGCATCAGGAAGCTTCCCGTGGGGCGCGCCTGGGAGGCGTTGCGCGAGGACGAGATCGCCTGCCGCAGCCTTGGCGTGCATCCGCGCAACACCAAGCTCACCGCGTTCGCCATCGGCGCCATGTTCGGTGGCTTCGGCGGCTCGTTCTTCGCCACGCGCCAGGGCTTCGTCAGCCCGGAAAGCTTCACGTTTCTGGAATCGGCGATCATTCTCGCCATCGTCGTGCTGGGTGGCATGGGGAGCCAGATCGGGGTGGTGCTCGCCGCGATCCTGCTGATCGGACTGCCCGAGGTGTTCCGCGAGCTGAACCAGTACCGCATGCTCGCCTTCGGCCTGGCGATGGTCGCGATCATGACCTGGCGCCCGCGCGGGCTGCTCGCGCATCGCGAGCCGACGGTGCGCCTAGGGCAAAGGCCGCCCGGATGAAACCGCTTCTGTCCGTCGAGCACCTCACCATGCGCTTCGGTGGCCTGGTCGCCGTCGACGACGTGTCGTTCGACGCGCCGCCGCAGAAGATCACCGCGGTCATCGGCCCGAACGGGGCCGGCAAGACCACGGTGTTCAACTGCCTGACCGGCTTCTACACGCCGACTTCCGGCTGCATGCGGCTGCGCCATGCGGCGCACGGCGAGTTCCTGCTCGAGCGCATGGAAGGCCACGCCATCCCGGCGCAGGCCGGCGTCGCGCGCACGTTCCAGAACATTCGCCTGTTTCCCGCGATGTCGGTGCTCGAGAATCTGCTCGTCGCCCAGCACAACG
>CAZAEG010000334.1:0-4068 GCA_964484035.1 uncultured Enterobacteriaceae bacterium
CCGTGCTTCGCGGCAAGCGCCGTGAGCCACTCGGTCTCGGCCACCTGCTGCTCGCGCGAGCATTCGGCCTCCACGTGCACCGTCTTCACGACGTCGTGGCCGGCGGCGTCGCGCCGGTAGTCCTGCGGCAGGTAGTCGCGCCTGAGGCTCGCGCAATCGCCGAGGAAGAACTCGTGCGGCTCGGGGTCCTGCAGCCACGGGTAAACCAGCGGCCCGCGGGAGAGGTCCCACAGGTGGTGGTGCGCGTCTGCGATTGGCAAGGCGTCGCTCAGCGCGCCCCCGCCTTCTCCAGGATCGCCGCCATCTCGCGGTAGCCGCGGCTTCTCGCAAGCGCGAGCGGCGTCGCGCCGTTGCGGTCGGCGAGGTTCACGCTCGCGCCCGCCTCGACCAGCGCCCTCAGCGTCGCCGTGTGGCGCGGGCCGCCGTCGCCGAGCACGATGGATTCGATGAGCGCGGTCCAGCCGAGGTTGTTGACGTGGTCGAGCGGCGCCCCGGCGCGGACCAGCGTGCGCACCACCTCGTCGTGGCCGAGGTGCGCCGCGGCGATGAGCGCGGTGCCGTCGTAGCGGCTAGTGGTGTTTGACGCGCGACAACCGATCTTGAGCGCGACTTTGAGGGTCGGCACATCGTCCGCGACCGCAGCGATGGTGACGATGTCGTAGCGGTCATGCTCGAGCGCGTTGGGATTGGCGCCCGCCTTCGCCAGCGCGCGCATCGCTTCGTGCTGGCCGCGATAGGCCGCGACGTGCAGCGGCGTGCGCCGGTAGCGGTCTCGCTCGTTCGCATCCGCTCCGCCCTTGACGAGGCGCACGATCTCCGCGGCCTCGCCGCGCGCGGCCGCCGCGTGCAGGCCGGTGTAGGCGGCGAGCTCGGCGGGCGTGGGTGGGACCTGGGCGCTCGCGACGACCAGCAGTAGCGCGCCGATCATCGCGGCCGCACCACGAGGCTCTGCGTCCCGCGACCGATCAGGCCCTCCTCGTCGTAGATGCGCGACTCGGCAAGCCCGCTCGAATCGGGCCCGAACAGCGTGCGCGCTTCGAGGCATATCCACTCGCCGCGCGCCTGGCGCAGCAGGTTTATGGTGAGATCGGTGTTCACGAACAGGAACTTGCGGATATCGAGGATCGCGCTGATGCCGTTCCCCGAATCCGCAGCCACCGCGACGCGCTCGGCCGGCAGCGGCGCCTCGCCCGCGACGATCGGATGGCGCAGCCGGAACCAGATGGCGCACGGCCCGCGGAACATCGAACCTTCCGCGACCCGCGTCTCGACGAGATCGGAATAGCCGGGATCCTTCGAGGCGAAGGGAAACTGGCCCGGCGGCGAGTCCTGCGGAGCGCGGGGCGCATTGGGCAGCGGATGCCCGGGCAACCCGTCGGGCAGCGCGAGCGGCGACGCGCGCTGCACGAGCGCGCTGCCGCGCGCGACCTCCTTGTCCTGCGCGGCGATCGAGAACGAGAAATGCGCGGCGCCGCGGCCGGCGTAGTCGGTGCTCACCAGGATCGAGAGCTCGGCGATCGGGATCGGCCGCAGCAGGTTCACGGTGAGTCGCGCGAGGTGCGCGAGCCCCATCGGCCCCGCGGCGGCGAGCACCGCGCGCGCGACGAGCGCGCTCGGCGGGCCCGCGTGCTGGTGGCCGGGATCCCAGGGCCCGCGCGTGAGCTGCGTGGCGCGCCAGGCCGCCTCGCCCGCGCGCACGAAAGCGCTCGCCGCCATCAGCGCGCGAGCTGCAAGTCCAGCACCCAGGTCGAGACCAGCTTGTCCTGATCGAGCATCGCGCCGTGCACCACGTAACGCCGCGCGTCTTTCTGCTGCATGCACTCGAAGCCGCGGTAGCGGTTGGTGCCGCTGGCGTAGAACGACAGAATCGCGTCGCCGACGATCACGAAGCGCCCGTTGAGCGTGCCGATCGCCGGGTTCTCGCCCGACCAGTGCGTGGATTGCGAGCCGGCGGAGAACGGCGCGATCTCGGTGCGATTGCGGTGCTCCTGCGGCGGGTTCGACTTCACGCGCACCACGCTCTCGCTCACCCAGCGCCCGGTCTCGTGGCGCACGCGCGTCTCGCCCTCGACCGCGAGCGCCGCGCCGGCGCCGTCGCGGTACTCGCCCGCGGCGCGCCACGCGCCTTCGCGAAAGAGGAACGTATGCCCGGCCATGCGCCAACTATACCCCCCGCCCGCGCTCAGCCGCGCAGCAGCGCCGATCGATCGGCACGCTCACAGTCTGATTCGAGACAGGCTGAGCGCGACGAGCGGCAGCATGCCAACGAGCGAGAGCGAAACGATCCACCCGGGCGACACGATCCCGCCGAGCGACTCGAGCGACGCGAGCCGCGTGCCGGCGTTCACGTAGAGCACGCACGCGGGCAGCACGCCCACCTGGGTCACGAGGTAGAAGGTCAGCACGCGCATGGACGTGAGTCCCATGAGCAGGTTGATGAGCCCGTGCGGAGCGCCGGGCAGCAGGCGCAGCGCGAACAGGTAAACCGCGCCGTCTCGATCGACGATGCGGTTCACCGCCCCGAGGCGGGGGCCGAACCGCCGCTGCGCGAAGTGACGCAACAGAAACCGGCACAGGAGGAACGCGAGCGTGGCGCCGGTCGCCGAGGCGAAGGAAACGACAACCGTGCCGGCAACGAGTCCGAACAGGGCGCCGGCCGCGAGCGTCAGCGCGGCAGCGCCGGGAAGCGACAGCACGGCAAGGGCGACGTACGCGACGAAGAACAAAGCGACGGCGCGCACGGGATACACCCGATAGTAGGTGTCGAGCTCGACCCAGGCGCCCCGCAGCGCGTCGAGCGTCAGAAAGCGGCCGAGATCGAGAACGAAGTACGCGGCGACCGCCGCGGCCACCGCCAGTGCGGCTGCGAGCTTGCACCAGCGCACCGTCCGTTCTCGAGGTCGCATCCGCCCACTATACTTTCGCGCCATGCAAGCTCGCCACTGGGCCCACTGGCCGCCCGACATGCCGCGAAGCCTCGCGCTGCCGCCACTCAGGCTGCACGACCTGCTGGCACGCGCGGCGCAGCGGTTTCCGGGGAAGCCGGCGACAGTGTTCCAGGATGCCTCGCTCAGCTACCGCGAGCTCGCGGCGCGTGTCGAGGGGCTCGCCGGCCACCTGCAGCGCGACTGCGGCGTGCGCAAGGGCGAGCGCGTGCTACTCGACCTGCAGAACGGCCCGGATTTCATCGTCGCGCTTTTCGGCATCCTGCGCGCGGATGCCGTCGCGGTGCCCGTCAGCCCTGCCAACGTCAGCGGCGAGTTGAAGCACTACCTCGAGGACAGCGGGGCGCGGATCGCGCTGGTGGAGCGCGACGTGGCCGAACGCTTCGCGGGCTTGCGGCTCGAGCACCTCGAGGTGATGGACGACTTTTCCTATGGCGGGGAGGCGCCCGCGCCTTCCGCGGCCACGGCGGACGACCTTTGCCTGATGCCCTACACCTCGGGGAGCACCGGGCAACCCAAGGGCTGCATGCATACGCACGCCACCTGCCTGCACAACATCGCCGGCTCGGCGATCTGGAAGCACGTGACCGCGGACACCGTGGCGCTCGCCACGGCGCCCTTCTTCCACGTCACGGGCCTCATCCACAGCTTCCTCGCCACGGTATACGCCGGGGGCACCATCGTCATCCAGCGGCGCTGGGACCCGCTCGCCGCGGCCGAGCTCGTCGAGCGCCACCGCTGCACGCACTGGGACAACGTGCCGACCATGGTCGTCGACCTGCTCTCGCACCCCGGGGCGCTCGAGCACGACCTCAGCTCGCTCGCCTGGATCTTCGGCGGCGGCTCGTCGATGCCGGAAGCGATCGCGCAGAAGCTCTTCGAGCTCTGCGGCGTGCGCTACATTGAGGGCTACGGCATGACCGAGACCATCTCGCAGACGCACATCAACCCGCCGCAGAACCCGAAGCAGCAGTGCCTGGGCATCCCCACCTTCGACACCGAATCGCTGGTTGTCGATCCCGAGACCTTGCGCGTGCTCGGGCCGGGGGAGCAGGGCGAGATCGTGGTGCGCGGGCCGCAGCTGCTGAAGGGCTACTGGGGGAAGGAAAGAGAGTTCCGCGCG
>CAZAEG010000335.1:0-4122 GCA_964484035.1 uncultured Enterobacteriaceae bacterium
GCAGTCGCGCACGCGTGTCCGCCAGACCGAAGCCGCAATCCAGCAGCACCCGCGTGCCGCCGGCCTCGACTACCAGTCCGTTACCCTGGCTGCCACTGCCTATGCTGGCGAAGCGCAGTCCGGGCATGCGTGGTTGCAGTATTCGTTTACTTGAGTTGTTCCTGGAGCAGACCCAGGATGCGCGTGGCGGTTTCCGATTCCGCCACTTCGCCGGCGGCATCGAGTACCTTCACCTCGCTGCGCTCTTCGCTCGCGTCCTCGATGGTGATCTGAAACTGTTCGTCCTGCGGCCCCGGGGCACTGCGCCAGAATGCCAGCCGTCCGAGTCCGGTACGGCGATTGTCGACGTCCGGATCTGCATAGCGCACGTAGAAAACGCCCTTAGAACGGTCGCGATCCTCGACCGTGAAACCCACGCGGTCGAGCGCCAGGCCGACGCGCCGCCAGGCGCGGTCGAACGGCTCCAGCACCTCGAGCAGCTCGGCGCCGTCGAGCCCTTTCTTCAGCGTCGCGCGCTGCGCCGCGGGCTGCGCGTCGGCGACGCGCGCGCGCGCCTCGCCCTCGGGCGCGCCCAGGCGCACCATCAGGCGGCGCAGGAATTCGGCTTCCAGCCCCGGATCCGAGGGACGCGGCTGCCACGCGGTCTGCGTGCGGTCCTCGCTCACGTACACTTCGGCGAGGCCGCGGTGGCTGATGTAGATCTCGGTGCCGCCGCCGGGCGCGCGCTCCAGGCGCGTGCGGTACTTGTCGCGCTCGCCCGAGGAATGCAGCGGCTCGATGAGCGACCCGAGCGTGCGCCGGATCCAGCTGTCGGGAATCTTGGCGCGGTTCTCGGCCCACTCGGTCTCCACCACGCCCGCCTCGGGGATCTCGCGCGCGATGAGCAGGCCGTTCTCCTGCCAGAAGGTCTTCACCAGCGGCCAGAGCTTGTCGGGCGGCTCGTTCACCACCAGCCAGCGCTGGTCGCCGGCGCGCTCCACGCGCATGCCTTCCACGGACGGCAGCAGCGCGGTGGTGCCCGGGAGCGGCTGCTGCGCGCGGCCGGCCTGATAGCCCGAGAGCGTCGTGCCGCCGGCCGCGCCGGGCACCTGGTAGCGATCGTCGCGCGCCGGCGCCGTCAGGTCGGGCGGCACGTCGAGCGGCGGCAGCTTGGTCGCGGTCTTGTACTCGATGCGGCTCGAGCCGTCGAACAGGCCGTCGGCGCTGCTGCAGCCCGCTGCGAGGAGCGCGAGCGCGGCGGCCGCGAGCCTGCTCATGCGCGCTTTTCCACCACGCGCAACCCCGCGACGTTGATGCCCGCCTCGGCGAGCGCCGCGCGCACCGCGTCGTGGCAACGCTCGGCGAGCGGCGTCATCGGCAGGCGCAGGCCCGCCTCGATGCGCCCCATCTGCGCCAACGCCCACTTCACGGGGATCGGGTTGGCCTCGACGAACAGCTTCTGGTGCAGCGCGAGCAGGCGCAGGTTGATCTCGCGCGCCTTCTTCACGTCGCCGACCAGCGCCGCGGCGCACATCTCGTGCATGAGGCGCGGCGCGACGTTGGCGGTGACCGAGATCGTGCCGTGGCCGCCGAGCAGGATCAGGGCGAGCGCCGTGGCGTCGTCGCCGCTGTAGAGGGCGAAGTTGCGCGGCGCGCGCTTGATGAGGTCGGTGCCGCGCTCGATGTTGGCGGTGGCGTCCTTGATGCCGATGATGCCGGGCACCTGCGCGAGGCGCATCACGGTGTCGTTGGCGAGGTCGGCGACCGTGCGGCCCGGCACGTTGTACATGATCATCGGCAGGTCGGCGGTCTCGGCGACCTTGCGGAAGTGACGGTACAAGCCTTCCTGCGTCGGCTTGTTGTAGTACGGCACGACCGAGAGGCAGGCCGTGGCGCCGGCCTTCTTCGCCGACTCGGTCAGCTCGACGGCTTCCGCGGTGGAGTTGCCGCCGGTGCCGGCGATGACCGGGATGCGCCCCTTGGCGTGGTCCACGGCGACGCGGATCAGCTCCTTGTGCTCGTCGAAGTCGACCGTCGGCGACTCGCCGGTGGTGCCGACGACGACGATGCCGTCGGTGCCCTCGGCGACGTGCCAGTCGATCAGCTCGCGAAAGCGGGCCATGTCGAGGCGGCCGTCCTCGTGCATCGGGGTGACGATCGCGACCAGGCTTCCGGTAATCATGCAGGACCTCCTTGCGGCGCCATGGCCGCGATTTTATCCCCTTGGCGGCCGCACCGCGCACAGGCGCTGCAGCATCGCGGCTCTGGGCTGCAGGCTGAGCCCCTGCTCGAAGGCGATGAGGTGCAGACCGCCGAACGCCGCCCACAGTTCCCCGGGCGCGAGCAGGAACGCCGGGCTGGAGGGCTTGCCGAAGCGCTCGTTGCCCGCCATGAACGTCTCGTAGATCAGCACGCCGCCCGGCGCGAGCGCGCGCTCGATGAGCGGGAAGAGCGGCCGATGCAGGTAGTTGGCGACGACGATGCCCTGGAACGCTTCCCCCGGCAGCGGCCAGGGACTGCCGTCTTCGAGGTCGGCCTGGACGAAGCGCACGCCGGCGAGCGGCTGCGGCTCGCGGTCCACCGCCGTCACCTCGTGGCCGAGGCCGGCGAGATGGCGCGCATGACGCCCCGCCCCGCAGGCGAGGTCGAGCACCCTGCCCCGCGTAATGAGCGGCGCCCAGCGCACGACCCACGCGGAGGGCGCGACAATGTCGTGCTCCTTCATCCGCCGAGTCTAAATCATGCCCACCGCAGCCATCCGTTTCCCCGGCCGTGAAGGCCGCTCGCTTGCCGCGCGCCTCGACACGCCCGCGCAAGCGCCGCGCGCCTACGCGCTGTTCGCGCATTGCTTCACGTGCTCGAAGGACAGCAAGGCGGCCGCCTACGTGGCGCAGGCGCTCGCCGCGCACGGCATCGCCACCCTGCGCTTCGATTTTTCCAGCCTCGAGTTCTCCTCGAACCTCGAGGACCTGCTCGCCGCCGCCGACTGGCTGCGCGAGCGCCACCAGGCGCCGCAGATCCTCGCCGGCCACAGCCTCGGCGGCGCCGCCGTGCTCGCGGTGGCGGCGCGCATTCCCGAGGTGCGCGCCGTCGCCACCGTGGGCGCGCCGTTCGATCCCGCGCATGTGACGCACCTGGTGACGGTGTCGAAGGAGAATGCGTCGGACGTCGAGGTGACGATCGCCGGGCGGGCGTTCCGCGTGGCGAAGAGCTTCTTCGACGATCTCGGCGGGCAGCAGGCGGGAGACACGATCGCCGCCCTGCGCAAGCCGCTGCTCGTCTTGCATTCGCCGCGCGACACCGTGGTCGACATCGACAACGCCTCGAAGATCTTCCTCGCCGCCAAGCATCCGAAGAGCTTCGTGTCGCTCGATCGCGCCGATCACCTGCTCACGCAGAAGGACGACGCGCGCTACGCCGCGACCGTGCTCGCCGCCTGGGCGTCGCGCTACCTCGAGCCGGAGGCGGCGACCGCGGACGCCGTGCCGGGGGTGCGCGTCGCCGAAGCGGGCGAAGGCCGTTTCGCGCAGCTCGTCACCATGGGGCGGCATCGGCTGCGCGCGGACGAGCCCGAGTCCGTGGGCGGCGACGACAGCGGGCCCGGTCCCTACGACCTGCTGCTCGCGGGGCTGGGAGCCTGCACCTCGATGACGGTGCGCATGTACGCCGAGCAGAAGAAATGGCCGCTCGCGCGCGTGACGGTGGACCTCAAGCACGACAAGGTGCACGCCGCCGACTGCGCGGAGTGCGAGACGCGCGAGGGCAGAATCGACCGGATCGAGCGCGTGCTCACGCTCGAGGGCGACCTGGATGAAGCGCAGCGCGCGCGCCTGCTGGAGATCGCCAACAAGTGCCCGGTGCACCGCACCCTGCACTCCGAAGTCTGGATCCCGACGACGCTCGCTTAAATGGGGACAGACCCCATTTACTGCTATTTACCCTTGCCGGCGGCCTTCGAAGCGCCCTTGCCGGGATGCCGGTAGCCGGGCTCGTACTCCGCGGATTTCACGAAGTACACCGGCCGGCTGCAGGCATCGTACTTCCTGCAGTGCTTGGACCAGTTCTTCGCGTGCCCGGGCGGAACGTGCAGGTAGATGGGTCCCGGCGCCCGCGCCTGCCGCACTACCACGACGGGCTGCGGAT
>CAZAEG010000336.1:0-3447 GCA_964484035.1 uncultured Enterobacteriaceae bacterium
GTCAACCAGCACCCGATCCAGGACTTCTACCTGCTGCGCGCCGAGAAGGGCGGACCCGACGGCGTACAGATGAAGATACAGAAGAAGGTGTTCGACGACCACAAGGATTCCTACTACCAGGACTGCAAGATGGCGTGGTGAGCCCGCGGCTCGCCACGACTGAAGGGCGCGGCGCCACCGCGCCCTTTTTTGTGCGCACGGCGCGATGAACCTGATTCTCGTCTTCGAGCAGATGCTGAACGGCTTGCAGTTCGGCGTCATGCTGTTCCTGATGGCCGCGGGCCTGACGCTCGTCTTCGGCATCATGAACCTGGTGAATCTCGCGCACGGCTCGCTGTACATGGTCGGCGCCTACCTCACCGTGGCCGCCGTGCAGTGGACCGGCTCCTATCCCCTGGGGGTCCTGCTCGGGCTCCTCGGCACGCTGGTGGTGGGTATGCTCGTCGAGGTGATCGCGCTGCGCACCCTCTACGAGCGCGACCATCTCGACCAGGTGCTCGCCACCTTCGGGCTCATCCTGTTCTTCAACGAGCTGATCGCCATCGTCTGGGGCCGCGCCGCGCTCTACACGTCGCTGCCGACCTACCTGCAGGGCTTCATCGAGATCATCCCCGGCTCGATCTACCCGGTGTACCGGGCGCTGGTGATCGGCGTCGGCCTGCTGGTCGGAGCCGCGCTCTGGTATGTGGTGGCGAAGACGCGCCTCGGCATGCTGATTCGCGCCGGCGCGTCCAATCGCACCATGGTGGCGGCGCTCGGCGTCAACATCCGGCTGCTCTACACGGTGGTGTTCGGCTTCGGCGCGGCGCTCGCCGGACTCGCCGGACTGATGGCCGGACCGATCTACGCGGTGCAGCCCGGCATGGGCGAGTTGATCCTGATCCAGGTGTTCGTGGTGATCGTCATCGGCGGCATCGGCTCGATCCGCGGCGCCCTCGTCGGCTCGCTGATCGTCGGCATGGTCGACACGCTCGGGCGCGCCTTCCTCAAGCCGCTGCTCGGCGCATTCATCTCGCCGCCCGCCGCCGAGGCCGCGGGACCGGCGCTCGCCTCGATGCTCATCTATCTCCTCATGGCGGGAGTTCTCGCACTGCGGCCCGAGGGCCTGTTCCCGGCGAAGAGCGGCTGATGGGCGCGCGCACGCTGATCCTCGCCGTCTGCGTGCTGCTGCTCGCCGCCGTGCCGGCGCTGGCGACGCTGCTCGGGCAGCTCTACTACATCGATCTCCTGCGCCGCGTGATGATCTTCGCCATCGCCGCGGCGAGCCTCAACCTGATCCTCGGCTACGGCGGCCTCGTATCCTTCGGCCACGCCGCGTACCTGGGCGTGGGCGCCTACTCGGTCGGCATCCTCGCCTTCTACGGCGTGCACAACGGCTGGCTGCAGTGGGCGGTGGCGATCGGCGCCTCGGCGCTGGTGGCGCTCGCCATCGGCGCCATTTCGGTGCGCACGCGCGGCATCTACTTCATCATGATCACGCTCGCGTTCACGCAGATGCTGTACTACCTGGGCGTCTCGGTGGAGGAATACGGTGGCGACGACGGCATGCGGCTCAAGGTGAAGAGCCAGTTTTCCGGCCTCGTCGACCTCGACAATCCGGTCGCCTTCTACTATCTCGTGCTCGCGCTGCTCCTGGTCGTGATCTATGTGGTGCACCGGCTGGTGAACTCGCGCTTCGGCATGGTCCTGCGCGCGGCGAAGTCGAACGAGGCGCGCTCGCGCGCCATCGGCTTCTCGCCCTACCCCTACCAGCTCGTCGCCTTCGTCATCTCGGGCGCGATCTGCGGGCTCGCCGGCGCTCTGCTCGCCAACCACACCGCCTACATCACGCCCGCGTTCATGGAATGGACGCGCTCGGGCGAGATCATGTTCATGGTGATCCTCGGCGGCATGGGCACCGCGCCGGGGCCGGCGCTCGGCGCGTTCGCCCTGCTCATCGTCGAGGACCTGCTCGCCGGTTGGACCCAGCACTGGCAGATCATCCTCGGGCCGCTGCTGGTGCTCTCGGTGCTGTATTTCAGGCGCGGGCTCGCCGGGCTGCTGCCGGGAGGCGCACGCCATGGCTGAGGCGATCCTCGAGGTGCGCGGGCTGCGCAAGTCCTTCGGCGCGCTGGCGGCCACCGACGGCGTCGACCTTGATCTGCGCGAAGGCGAGACGCACGCCATCATCGGCCCGAACGGCGCCGGCAAGACCACGCTCATCAGCCAGCTCGCGGGCAACCTGCGGCCCGATGCCGGCAGCATCCGCTTTTCGGGTGGGGACGTGACGCGGCTGTCGGCGCCGCAGCGGGCGAAAAAGGGCTTCGCGCGCTCGTTCCAGATCACCAGCATCTACCGCGATTTCACCGCGCTCGACAACGTCGCGCTCGCCGTGCAGGCGCACGCCGGTCACAACTTCCGCTTCTGGCGCCCGGCGCGCGCGGAGCGGCGGCTGCGCGATCCGGCGCGCGCCGTGCTCGAGGAAGTGGGGCTCGGCGCGCGCGCCGACGTGCTCGCCGCCAACCTCGCGCACGGCGAGCAGCGCCAGCTGGAAGTGGCGATGGCTCTCGCCACGCGCCCGCGGTTGCTGCTGCTCGACGAGCCGGTGGCCGGCATGGGGCTGGAGGAGTCGCAGCGCATGGTGCAGTTCCTCTCGGGCCTCAAGGGCGGGCGCAGCATCATCCTCGTCGAGCACGACATGGACGCGGTGTTCACGCTCGCCGATCGCATTTCGGTGCTGGTCTACGGCCGCATCATCGCCAGCGGCGCGCCGGCCGAGGTGCGCGCCAACGCCGAGGTGCGTCGCGCCTACCTCGGGGAGGAGGCCTGATTGATGCTCAAGGTCGAAGGCCTGGAGACCGCCTACGGGCTGCAGCAGGTGCTGTTCGGCGTGTCTCTGGATATCGCCGCGGGCGAAGTGGTCACGCTGCTCGGCCGCAATGGCATGGGCAAGACCACCACCGTGCTCTCCATCATGGGTGTGGTGCGGCCCAAGAGCGGGCGCGTGCGGATGGAGGGCAAGCCGATCTCCGGCCTGCCGTCGTTCCGCGTGGCGAAGGCCGGCCTCGGGCTGGTGCCCGAGGGGCGGCAGGTGTTTCCCAACCTCACGGTGCACGAGAACCTCGTCGCCACCGCCGCGAACCGGGGCGGCGCCGGCGCGCCCTGGACGCTGGACCGGGTCTATGGCCTGTTTCCCGGCCTGCGGGAACGCCAGCGCCACTTCGGCAACCAGCTCTCCGGCGGCGAGCAGCAGATGCTGGCGATCGCGCGCGCCCTGATGACCAACCCGCGCCTGCTGATCCTGGACGAGGCCACCGAGGGCCTCGCGCCGCTGGTGCGCGCCGACATCTACCGCTCGATCGAGCGGCTGAAGGCCGAAGGGCTCTCGATCCTCGTCATCGACAAGGACGTGCGCGCGCTGACGCGCATCGCCGACCGGCACTACGTGCTGGAAAAGGGGCGCGTGGT
>CAZAEG010000337.1:0-3319 GCA_964484035.1 uncultured Enterobacteriaceae bacterium
GTGACCTGCTGCTTGCCCTCGAAGTACGCCACCATGGCGTGCACGCCCTGCCTGGCGCCTTCCGCCACCACCACCATCGCGTGCGTCTTGCCGCGCTCGTAGGCCGCGTGCAGGCGCGCGGCGACCTCGACGGCCGGCACCTCGCGCTCTGGGATGGCGATCACCTCCGCCCCGCCGCCGATGCCGGCCATCAGCGCGATGTAGCCGCAGTCGCGTCCCATGGTTTCGACGATGAACACGCGCCGGTGCGAGGATGCCGTGGTGCGCAGCCGGTCGATGGATTCGAGCGTCACGTTGATCGCCGTGTCGGCGCCGATCGAGACATCGGTGCCGTGGAGATCGTTGTCGATGGTCGAGGCGACGCCGACCACCGCGCAGCCCTCCGCCGCGAGCACCGCGGCGCCCGTCTGCGAGCCGTTGCCGCCGATCACCACCAGCGCGTCGACCCCGCGCGCGGCAAGCCGTGCGCGCACCCGCGCGCGCGCCGCCGCCTCGCGGAATTCGGGCGAGCGCGCGCTGCCGAGCACGGTGCCACCGCGCTGGATGATGCCGCCGACGTCGCGCGCGGCGAGCGGTTCGAGCGCGTCCTCGATCAGGCCGGCAAAGCCGTTGCGCACGCCGAACACTTCCCAGCCCCGGGCGAGCGCCGCGCGCGTCACGGCGCGGATCGCGGCGTTCATGCCGGGGGCGTCGCCGCCGCTGGTGAGCACTGCGATGCGCTTCATTCCTGCACCTTCCCGGCGCGAAACACCTGCAGCGGAGCGGCGCGAGCAAGCGCTGTAAAGCGGCGCGCCTCGTCCAGCCAGCGCAGCCGGTCGAGCGGCGAGCGGGCGAGGTGCTCGCGGATCTGCTCGTCGGTCACCTCGTACCAGTAGTCGGTGATCGGGTAGGGGTTGGCGTCAGCTCGCATATTTCGCCGGCTCCATGCGCAGCAGCTGGCGCAAGGCCTTGATGTCCGCCTCGTCCTTCTGACGGCCGGTGCCGGTCTTCAAACGGATGATGTCCTCGATGGCGGCGATGGGTATGGCGACGTTCTCGACTGCACGTTGCACACGCCGCGCCCATGCATCGTCGAACGGGACGACCGGCTTGACGAGGATGTCCACCGTGGGTGTCGCAGGATCGGAGGAGCGCAACGCGAACGCCAGCATGCCCTTCTTCTCGATCCATTCGTTCACTTTGGCCGCATCCGCGAAGTCCTCGAGCTTCACCGGGATCACGGGCTTGAGCGGAAAGCGGCGCGCGACCGAGATAAAGCGCTCCAGGTTCTGCGCATCGAGCGCCAGCATGAGATCGACGTCCACCGTCAGGCGACCGATGCCGTGCAGGTTCACCGCCACGCCGCCGACGACGAGGTAGCGCACTTTTGCGTCCTGCAGCGCGCGGAACAGATCAAGGTAGAACACGCCTCAGGGCTCCTCGCGCGCCGGCAGGCGCGGCTGCGCATCCACCGGCCCGGGCGCTTCGATCTCGGCGTTGCCGACGCCCAGCTCGCGCAGGCGCCGCGCCGCGGGCAGCACGCGCGCATCCAGCGAGCCCACCGCTTCGTTGTACTTCTTCACGCTGGCTTCGAGCGACTTGCCCACGCCCGCCACGTGCCCGACGAACGTCGCGACGCGCTCGTACAGCGCCTTGCCCTGCGCGGCGATCTGCTCCGCGTTCTCGGCGACCTGCTGCTGCTGCCAGCCGAAGGCGATCGAGCGCAGCAGCGCGAACAGCGCGATCGGCGAGGTCACCAGCACCTTGTTCTGCAACGCGTACTCGAAGAGGTCGCGATCGCTCTGGAAAGCCGCGCTCAGCGACGCCTCGACCGGCACGAACATCACCACGACTTCGGGGATGCGCTCGAACTGCTCCCAGTACGCGCGCTGCGCCAGCTCGCGGATGCGGCCGCGGAAAGCCTTCGCATGCTCGGCCAGCAGCTGCCGGCGCGCGTCGTCGTCCTCCGTATCCATGGCCCGCAGGAACGCGTCCAGCGGCACCTTGGAGTCCACCGGCACGATGCCCTTCTCGGGCAGCCGGATCACCATGTCGGGACGCCCGGCCTCGGTCGACTCCTGCTCGCTGAAGTCGACGTGCCGTCCCATGCCCGAGAGCTCCACCAGGCGCCGCAGGTGGATCTCGCCCCAGCGGCCGCGCACGGTCGGCGACTTGAGCGCCTGCGCCAGCGTCGTCGTCTGCTGGCGCAGCGAATCCTGCAGGTTGTGCAGGCCCTGCAGTTGCGCGCCCAGGGTCGAATACGCGCCTTCGCGCTTCGCTTCCAGCTCGCGCACCTGCCGGTCGAGCTTCGCCAGCTCCTCCTTGAGCGGCGCGATGACGCCGCCGAGTTCCTCTTTCGCCGTGGTCTTGAGCTGGCCCGAGCGCGACTCCAGCTCGCTGGTCGCGATCACCTTGAACGCGTTCTGGTACTGCTCCCGGGCGCTCTCGGTCCAGGCGTTCTTCTCGCGCTCGGCGCGCAGCGTCGCCTCGGCCTGCGCCAGCCGGTACACGAGCCACACCAGCGCGACGGCGAGGACGGCGACGAGACCCCAGGGCGCCCAGCTCATGGCGCTAACTTACACCGATTCCCTCAGCGTCAGCGCCGGCGACGCGCTCAGCACCTTGCGCGCCGAGAGCCACGCGTTCAGCGACAGCAGCAGCACCCCGGCGAGCGGCCCGGCGATCCACAGCCCGGCGCTCGGCGGCAGGTCGAGCTCGAACACGCGCCGCGCGAGCAGCTGCCCGATGAGCGCCGCGCCGAGCGTCGCCAGCACCCCCGCGACCAGGCCCATGGCGAGGAACTCGGCGCGCTGGCTGCCGGTCACGTGGCGCCGCGAGGCGCCGTAGACGCGCATCACCGCCGCCTCGCGCCGGCGCTCGTCCTCGGTGGCGACGAGCGCCGAGTACAGCACCAGCAGCCCGGCGCCGAGCGCGAACAGGAACACGAACTGCACCGCGTTGATCACCTGGTCGATCACGCCCTGCGCCTGGCGCAGCGCGGCGCTCACGTCCACCAGCGTCACGTTGGGAAAGCGCCGCGTCATCTCGTCGAGCGCGCCTTCGTTGCCGGGGGCGACGCGGAACGCGGAGACGAAGCTCGCCGGAAAGTCCTCCAGCAGCGCCGGCGGCACGATGACGAAGAAGTTGATCTTCATCGAATCCCAGCGCAGCGTCCTGAGTGACGTGATGCGCGCGCTGAACTGCTCCGCGCCCACCGTGAAGCTGAGCTCGTCACCCAGCTTCCAACCCAGCCTTCCGGCAATGCCCTCCTCGACCGACATTTCCTTCGCGCCCGGCGCGAACCAGCGGCCCGCGGAAATCTGGTTGTGCCCGGGGAGCG
>CAZAEG010000338.1:0-3515 GCA_964484035.1 uncultured Enterobacteriaceae bacterium
CTCGATCTCCTTCACGTCCTGGCTCCACGTCTGCGGGTTCATCGCCACCATCAGGTCGACGCCGCCGCGCCTCCCGAGCCAGCCCTTTTCCGTCACGCGCACCTCGTACCACGTGGGCAGGCCCTGGATGTTGGAGGGGAAGATGTTCCGCGGCGACACCGGGATGCCCATGCGCAGGAACGATTTGGCGAACAGCTCGTTCGCGGAGGCCGAGCCCGAGCCGTTGACGTTGGCGAACTTGACGACGAAGTCGTTCAGCGCCTCGATGCGCTTCATGGACATCATGCGGCTTTCCGGTGGCGGCTGCGGCACCCCGGCCCGGCGTCGGTCATCTCCAGCAGGAACTTCTGCATGTCCCAGGCGCCGGTCGGGCAGCGCTCCGCGCACAGGCCGCAGTGCAGGCACACGTCCTCGTCCTTCACCATCACACGGCCGGTCTTCAGGCCATCCTGCACGTACAGGTCCTGCGTCAGGTTCTGCGCCGGCGCCATGAGCCGCACGCGCACATCGTTCTCCGCGCCGTCCTGCGTGAAGGTGATGCAGTCCATCGGGCAGATGTCGACGCAGGCGTCGCACTCGATGCACTGCTTCGCCGTGAACACCGTCTGCACGTCGCAGTTCAGGCAGCGCTGCGCCTCCTTCCAGGCGGTGGCCACGTCGAAGCCGAGCTCGACCTCGGCCTTCACGTTCTTCAGCGTCACCTTGATGTCGCGCCAGGGCACCTTGTAGCGCGCATCCGCCGCGATCTCGTTGTCGTAGATCCACTCGTGGATGCCCATCTTCTGCGACAAGAGGTTCACGGTGGGCGCCGGGCGCTCGCGGATGTCCTCGCCGTTGAGCAGCTTGTCGATGGAGATGGCGGCGTCGTGGCCGTGCGCCACCGCCCAGATGATGTTCTTCGGCCCGAACGCCGAGTCGCCGCCGAAGAACACATGCTTCGCGCTCGACTGGAAGGTGGCCTTGTCGAGCACCGGGAGCCCCGCCTTGTCGAACTCGATCCCCGCGTCGCGCTCGATCCAGGGAAAGGCGTTCTCCTGCCCCACCGCCACCAGCACGTCGTCGCACGCGAAGCGCTGCTCGGGCTCGCCGGTGGGCACGAGGCTGCGCTTGCCCTTGTCGTCGTAGACGGCCTTCACTTCCTCGAAGGTCATGCCGGTGAGCCTGCCGTCGTCGTGCAGGAAGGCCTTCGGCACGAGGAAGTTGAGGATCGGGATGCCCTCGTGCTGCGCGTCCTCCTTCTCCCAGGCCGAGGCCTTCATCTCCTCGAACCCGGAGCGCACGATCACCTTCACGTCCTCGCCGCCGATCCTCTTCGAGGTGCGGCAGCAGTCCATGGCGGTGTTGCCGCCGCCCAGCACGATGACGCGCTTGCCGATCCTCGTCGTGTGGCCGAACGACACCGAGGACAGCCAGTCGATGCCGATGTGGATGTTCTTCGCCGCCTCCTTGCGGCCCGCGATGTCGAGGTCGCGCCCGCGCGGCGCGCCCGAGCCCACGAAGATCGCGTCGTAGCCCTCCGCCATCAGCGTCTTCATCGAGTCGATCTTCACCCCGCCCCTGAATTCCACGCCCAGGTCGAGGATGTAGCCGACCTCCTCGTCGATCACCTCGAGCGGCAGGCGAAAGCGCGGGATCTGCGACCAGATCATGCCGCCCGCGCGCGGGTCCTGGTCGAACACCGTGACCTGGTAGCCGAGCGGCGCGAGGTCGCGCGCCACCGTGAGCGAGGCGGGGCCGGCGCCGACGCAGGCGATCTTCCTGCCGTTCTTCCTCGCCGCCTTCTTCGGCATGCGCGCCTTCACGCCGGCGGCATCCTTGTGGTCGGCGGCGACGCGCTTCAGGCGGCAGATGGCGACCGGCTCGGGCTTGGCCTGGTTCTCTTCCTCCACGCGGCCGCGCCGGCAGGCGGGCTCGCACGGGCGGTCGCAGGTGCGCCCGAGGATGCCGGGAAACACGTTCGACTTCCAGTTGACCATGAACGCGTCGTCGTACCGGCCTGCGGCGATCAGGCGAATGTATTCGGGGACCGGGGTGTGGGCGGGACACGCCCACTGGCAATCGACGACTTTATGGAAGTAGTCGGGGTTCCTGATGTCGGTGGGCTGCAACGCCTCGTCTCCTTGACCGCGCCGCTGAAAAGTCTACTCCTGGATAAAGCGCGAGGAAAGGCTTACATATCAAAAACCTGCAAGCGGCAAGCTAGGGTAAACCCTCAAGGTGGGCCGCAAGCCCAGGTACGGTGGGCCGCAGGCCCACCCTACGATTAAACTAGGTCGATGACGTCGCAGCTCGAATCCCTGCGCCAGCACTCGACCGTGGTCGCCGATACCGGCGACATCGACGCCATCGCCCGCTGGCGGCCGCAAGACGCCACCACCAACCCGTCGCTGCTGCTCGCCGCGGCCCAGGAGGCGCGCTTCCGCCCGCTGGTCGAGGATGCGCTCGAGCGCGGGCGCGGCGCCGCCGCGCCGGCGCTGGAGTGGCTGTTCGTGCTGTTCGGCCGCGAGATCCTCAGGCACGTCCCGGGCCGCGTCTCCACCGAGGTGGACGCGCGCCTGTCCTTCGACGCCGAGGGCTCGATGGCCAAGGCGCGGCGCTTCGCGGAGCTCTACGAGGCCGCGGGCGTGGCGCGCAGCCGCGTGCTGGTGAAGCTGGCGAGCACCTGGGAGGGCATCCGCGCCGCGGAAAAGCTCGAGCGCGAGGGCATCCACTGCAACATGACGCTGCTGTTCTCGTTCGCCCAGGCGGCGGCCTGCGCCGACGCCGGCGTGACGCTGATCTCGCCGTTCGTCGGCCGCATCTACGACTGGCACAAGGCTGCGCGCAAGGTGGACGACATCCCCATCGCCGAAGACCCGGGCGTCGCCTCCGTGACGCGCATCTACCGCTACTACAAGAAGTTCGGCTACGCCACGCAGGTGATGGGCGCGAGCTTCAGGAAGACCGGGCAGATCCTGGCGCTCGCCGGCTGCGATCTGCTCACCATCGCCCCCGACCTGCTGGAAAAGCTCGCCGCGGCCGAGGGCGAGGTGCCCCGGCGCCTGCAGCCGCAGGACGCCGCGGCGCAGGACTTCGAGCGCGTCGCGCTCGACGAGAAGGCCTACCGCTGGCGCCACAACGAGGACGCCATGGCGGTGGACAAGCTCGCCGAGGGCATCCGCCGCTTCGACGCCGACGCGCGCAAGCTCGCGCAGTTCATCCTGACGCTCGTGGCGCACAGGCGCGCCGTTGCCTGAGCGCGCGGACGCGCCGATCCGGACCGCGCTCGAGGAGCGCGCCGGCGGGCGCGTGGCGCGCGTCACGCTCTCCAACCCGGCGAAGCTGAACGCGCTCGACGCGGCGGCGATGCTCGAGCTCACGGCGGCGATGCGCGGCCTCGCCGGCGACGCGAAGCTGCGCGCCGTGGTGCTCACCGGCGCGGGCGACAAGGCGTTTTCCGGCGGCGTCGACGTGACGGAACTCGGCGCGACGACGCCGGCCACGGCGCGCGCAGGCATCACGCGCCTGCACCATTG
>CAZAEG010000339.1:0-6188 GCA_964484035.1 uncultured Enterobacteriaceae bacterium
TCACGGCGCGCGTGCGCGGCGGCAGCACGCGCGGCACGTTGCCGACCAGGCCTCCGCCCGTGATGTGCGCGAGCCCCTTCACGCGCACCGAGCGCAGCAGCTTCAGGATCGGCCGCACGTAGATCCGCGTCGGCTGCATGAGGGCGTCCATCATCGCCGCGTCCGGCGCATCGCGCTCGAGGATCTTGCGGATCAGCGAGTAGCCGTTCGCATGCGCGCCGCTCGAGGCGAGCCCGAGCAGCACGTCGCCCGGCCGGATCGCGCGGCCGCTGATGATGCGCTTTCGTTCCACGACACCGACGCAGAATCCCGCCAGGTCGTACTCGCCCGCCGGGTACATGCCCGGCATCTCGGCGGTTTCGCCGCCGATCAGCGCGCAGCCGGCGAGCTCGCAGCCGCGCGCGATGCCCTTCACCACGGCGGCCGCCACGCGCGGGTCGAGCTTGCCGCAAGCGAAGTAGTCGAGGAAGAACAGCGGCTCGGCGCCCGGCACGAGCACGTCGTTCGCACTCATCGCCACCAGGTCGATGCCCACCGTGTCGTGGCGCTCGAACGCGAACGCGAGCTTCAGCTTGGTGCCGACGCCGTCGGTGCCGGACACCAGCACCGGCTGGTGGTATTTCCTCGGAATGCGGCACAGCGCACCGAAGCCGCCGATCCCCGCCAGCACCTCGGGGCGCAGGGTGCGCCGGGCGAACGGCTTGATGGCCTCGACCAGCGCGTCGCCGGCGTCGATGTCGACGCCGGCGTCGCGGTAAGAGAGCGGGTCGGCCATGCTAGAGTTTCGCGTGTCCCGCGCGATTCTACTTTAGATGCCCACACCGCTTTCCGCCAACCCGCATTTCTGGGGCTGGCTCGCGGTCGCGCTGGTCGTGGGCGGATTGCTGTATCTGCTCGCGCCGATACTCGCGCCGTTCCTGTTCGCCGCGATCCTCGCCTACATTCTCGACCCGCTGGTCGAGCGGCTCACCGGCAAGTTCGTACCGCGCACGCTGGCGGTCTTGCTGGCGATGTTCGCCGTGCTGCTGGCGATCGTCGCTCTGGCCCTGATCGTGCTGCCGCTGTTCGCGAAGGAACTGAAGCTGCTTGCCGAGCGCGTCCCCGAGTTCATCGTCTGGCTGAACCAGCGGCTCGCGCCGTTCCTGGAGCGGCACCTGGGCGTGGCGTTCCAGTTCGACGTCGACACGGTGCGCCGGCTGGCGGGCGATCTGGTCGCCGACAACCAGGATCTGGTGGCGCGGCTCCTGGGCTCGCTCAAGATCGGCGGGCTCGCGGTCCTCGCGTTCATCGTCAACCTGCTGCTCGTGCCGGTGGTGCTGTTCTACCTGCTGCGCGACTGGAATCTCCTGCTCGCCCGCGTCGATGCACTGATCCCGCGCCGGGCCTACGACAAGTCGAAGACGATACTGCGCGAGGCGGACGTCGTGCTGGCCGAGTTCCTGCGCGGCCAGCTCCTGGTCATCCTGGCGATGAGCGTGTTCTACGTGC
This sequence comes from uncultured Enterobacteriaceae bacterium, assembly GCA_964484035.1. GTDB lineage: Bacteria > Pseudomonadota > Gammaproteobacteria > Burkholderiales > SG8-39 > JAABQT01. The sequence continues at coordinate 1,489 of CAZAEG010000339.1, forward strand.
TGGCATTGTGGCTGGCGCGGCTCGAGTTCGCGCTGCCCATAGGACTGATCGCCGGGCTGCTGTCGATCGTTCCCTACGTCGGCGCGCTGGTGGGCTTCGTGCTCGCGAGCATGGCCGCATTGATGCAGTTCGACAGCCTGTGGGGGGTGGCCTGGGTCTGGCTCGCCTTCGGCATCGGCCAGGCGCTCGAAGGAATGGTGGCGACGCCGCTGCTGGTCGGCGAGAGGATCGGCCTGCATCCGGTCACCGTGATCTTCGCACTGCTCGCCTTCGGGCAGATCTTCGGCTTCTTCGGCGTGCTGCTCGCCCTGCCCGCGAGCGCGGCGCTGCTCGTTGCGCTGCGCCACCTGCGCCGCGCCTACCTCGCGAGCTCGCTGTACGGCGGCGCGAAGTGACGCGCCAGCTGGCACTGCCGCTCTCGGCGCCACCCGCGCCGACGCTGGAGAACTTCGTCCCGGGCGCCAACGGCGAGCTGCTGGAACGCCTGCGCGAGCTCGTCGCGGGCCGCTGCCGCGAGGCCGTGGTCTACCTCTGGGGCACGCCCGGCTCCGGCCGCAGCCACCTGCTCGCGGCGAGCGCACGGCCCGGCGTAACGGTCGCCGACGACGTCGAAGCGCTCGAGGAAACGGGACAGCAGGCGCTGTTCAACGCCATCAACAGCGCCCGCGAGGACGGCGGCACGGTCCTCGCCGCGGGGGCCGCGCCGCCGGCGCAGCTCGCGCTGCGCGAGGATCTGCGCAGCCGGCTCGGCTGGGGCCTGGTCTACGAGGTGAAGCCACTGAGCGACGCCGAGAAGGCCGTCTTCCTGCATGCGGAGGCCGCGCGCTACGGGCTCAGACTGAGCGACGAGGTGGTCTGGTACGTGCTCACGCACGTGCGGCGCGACATGCCTTCGCTGCGCGCCCTGCTCGAGCAGCTCGACCGCGCGACGCTCGAGCAGCATCGCCCGGTCACCTTGCCGCTGGTGCGCGAGGCGCTGAAGGCGTTCGAACGGTGAAGCTGACGCTGTTCGATCTCGACAACACCTTGCTCGCCGGCGACAGCGACTACGAGTGGGGCCAGTTCCTGATCGAGCGCGGCGTGCTGTCGCGCGCGGACTACGAGGCGCAGAACGCGCGCTTTTTCGAGCAGTACAAGGCCGGCACGCTGGACATCCACGAGTACCTGGGCTTCGCGCTCGGGCCGCTCGCCGCGCACGCGCCCGAGGATCTCGCCCGCTGGCACGACGACTTCATGCGCGAACGCGTCCGGCCGATGCTCCTGCCGCGCGCGCTCGAGCTGGTGGCCCGACACCTCGGCGCGGGCGACCTGTGCGCGATCGTCACCGCCACCAACAGCTTCGTCACGGCGCCCATTGCGCGCGAGTTCGGCGTGCCGCACCTCGTCGCCACCGAGCCGGAAACGGCGGCCGGTCGCTTCACCGGGCGCGTCGCCGGCACGCCGTGCTTCCGCGACGGCAAGATCCGGCGCGTCGACGAGTGGCTGTCGGCGCTCGGCCGCCGTCTCGGCGAATTCGAGGCGAGCGCCTTCTACAGCGACTCGCATAACGACTTGCCGCTGCTCGAGCGCGTGCGCCAGCCGGTGGCCGTCGATCCCGACGCGCAGCTCGCCGGCGAAGCGGCGCGCCGCGGCTGGCCGGTGATCTCGCTGCGCTAGAATCGCCGCCTCGATGATCCAGCGCTTCATCCGCCGCGTCCTGGGATTGCCCGCGCACGCTCCGCAACGCGTGCCGCGCGCCCGGCACCCGCTGCGGCGCGAGGCGCTCAGCCACGCCGCGCTCAAGGTCTGCGACGTGCTGCGCGACGCGGGCCATTCCGCGACCGTGGTGGGCGGTGCCGTGCGCGACCTGCTGCTCGACATCGTGCCCAAGGACTACGACGTCGCCACCGACGCCCGTCCGGAGCAGGTGAAGCCCCTGTTTCGACGCGCGCTCATCATCGGCCGGCGCTTCCGCCTGGTGCACGTGATGCTGGGCCCGGAGACCGTGGAGGTGTCGACGTTCCGCGCGGCCGACGCCGGCACCACGGACAAGGATGAGCACGGGCGCGTGCTGCGCGACAACGTCTTCGGCAGCCAGGAGGAGGACGCGCGCCGGCGCGACTTCACGGTGAACGCGCTGTATTTCGAACCGGCGACCGAGGAGATCATCGACTATCACGGCGGCCTCGCCGACCTGCGCCGGCACGTGCTGCGCATGATCGGCGACCCGGAGACGCGCTATCGCGAAGACCCCGTGCGCATGCTGCGGGCCGTGCGGCTCGCGGCGAAGCTCGGCCTGACCATCGAGGCCGGCACGCGCGCGCCGATCCGCCGGCTCGCGCCGCTCATCGAGCACGTGCCGCCCGCGCGCGTATTCGACGAGATGCTGAAGCTGCTGCTTTCCGGGCATGCCAGCGCCTGCGTGCGGCAGCTGCGCGAAGAGGGGTTGTCCAAGGGCGTGCTGCCGCTGCTCGACGTGATCCTCGAGCAGCCGCTCGGCGAGCGCTTCGTTACGCTGGCGCTGGCGCAGACCGACGAGCGCGTGCGCACCGACCGGTCGGTGTCGCCCGCATTCCTGTTCGCCGCCCTGCTCTGGCACGAGGTGCTGGCGGCATGGAAGGCGCGGCAGGCGAAGGGCGAGCGGCCGCTCCCGGCGCTGGAGGCGGCCATGGACAAGGTGCTGGATACCCAGTGCGAAAAGCTCGCACTCACGCGCAAGCTCACGGCGACGATGCGCGAGATCTGGGCCATGCAGCCGCGCTTCGAGCAGCGCGGCGGCCAGCGCCCGATGCGGCTGCTGGAGGTGCCTCGCTTTCGCATGGGCTACGATTTTCTCGCCCTGCGCGCCGCGAGCGGCGAGGTAAGCGCCGAGCTGGAAGCCTGGTGGCGCGCCTTCCAGCAGGCCGACGCCGATGCGCGCCGCGCCATGCTGCTGCCCGACACGGGGCCGCGCAAGAAGCGCCGCCGGCGCCGCCGGCGCCCGGACGCCGGCGCGACGGCTCCCGAGCAGGCGTGATCATCGCGTACATCGGGCTCGGCTCCAACCAGGGCGCGCCGCGCGCGCAGATCGATCAGGCGTTCGCCGAGCTCGACGCACTGCCCGCAACGCGGCTCGTGGCCCGCTCGCCGCTGTACCGCAGCGCGCCGCTCGACGCGCCGGGGCAGCCCGCGTTCGTCAACGCGGTCGCGGCCGTGGAGACCGAGCTGTCGGCGGGGCAGCTGCTCGAGGCGCTGCAGGCGATCGAGTCGCGTCACGGCCGCGAACGGCCGCATCGCAACGCGCCGCGCACCCTGGATCTCGACCTGCTGCTGTTCGGCGAGACCGCGTGCGTCTCGCCCACGCTGACGCTGCCGCATCCGCGCATGCACGAGCGCGCCTTCGTGCTGCGGCCGCTTCTCGACCTCGACCCGCGCGCGGAGGTCCCGGGCCGCGGCGCCGCGCGCGCGCTGCTGCGCGCGTGCGCCGCGCAGGACATCGAGCGCCTCGGCTAGATGGAGCGGCATCGCTACATCGCCGTCGAAGGCCCCATCGGCTCGGGGAAGACGAGCCTCGCCCGGCGCCTCGCGGCGCGGCTGGGCGCGGACCTCCTGCTCGAGCAGCCCGCGGAGAACCCCTTTCTCGGCCGGTTCTACGAGGACATGGCGCGCTATGCGCTGCCCACGCAGCTCTTCTTCCTGTTCCAGCGCGCGCACCAGCTCGCGCCCCTGGCCCAGCCCGACATGTTCGGCCGCGCCACGGTGGCCGATTTCCTCATCGACAAGGACCCGCTGTTCGCGCGCATCACGCTCTCCCGGGACGAGCTGGCGCTGTACCAGCGCATCTACGAGGCCCTGCGGCCGCAGGCGCCTGCGCCGGACCTGGTGATCTACCTGCAGGCGCAGCCGCAGGTGCTCATCGAGCGAGTGCGGCGCCGCGCCGCCGCGTACGAGCGCGGCATCGACGAAGAGTACCTGGCGCTGCTGGCCGAGGGCTACGCGCGCTTTTTCTACCACTACGCCGCGGCGCCCGTGCTGATCGTCAACTCCGAGAACCTGAACTTCGTGGAACGCGACGCCGACTTCGACCTGCTCGTCGCGCGCATGCGCGCCATGAAAAGCCGGCGCGAGTATTTCAACCTGGGCTGAGCGCCCCGCCTACCCCGGATAGGGGTCGAAGGTGATGGCTTCCACCGGGCAGCCCATCGACACTGCGATCTTGTCCATGGCTTCGTCGGTGAGTGCGACCGGCAGAAAATCCCCCTCGCCGCCCTTCGCGGAAATGAAGGCCTTCGCGGCGTCTTCGGTGTTCCAGGTCACGACCGGGTCGGGACTGACCCCTGCAACCTGCCGGCAGATCGGGAAGCCGTCGGACTTGTAGACGATCGCGTACATGCTGCCCCCTCGCACATCTTCTCGTGCCGCTGCGACGGGTCCTTTATAACCGATCGCCAGCATTGCGCAAGCGCGCGCGCCGCGCGCGCTACGCAACGCACGCGACCGTACTTCAGCGATGCATCGGGCCCTTGGTGCGCGCCGGGACGCAACCGAGGTGCGCGCGTTCGTGGCGTCTGAACAAGGCGCAGAAAGAACCTCGACCAGGGGTGTCGAGATATCAACAGACTCTTCGTGAACTAGTTCACGTGGTCTAAGGTATTCCCTTGTAATACCCTCAGGATTAGCCTGATTTGCATAGTGATTGTCAAACAGCGTTAAATGGAATACGGGAGGTCCGGAAGCACTTA
>CAZAEG010000340.1:0-15886 GCA_964484035.1 uncultured Enterobacteriaceae bacterium
CCGAACCCCTTCACCTCGGTCACCGTGATGCCCTGCACGCCGATGCCCGAGAGGGCTTCGCGCACCTCGTCGAGCTTGAACGGCTTGATGATGGCTGAAATCAGTTTCATTCCTGGTCTCCCGGTGGCGGCGGGCGCCCGGCGCCCGCCGCGGTTTCCTTTGTCTAGAACGACTTGCTGACGGAGAGGACGAGCGTGCCTTCTCCCAGGTCCTTCACCTTGCCGGCAGCGGAAGTCGCCATGGTGTAGAACGGGTCGTCGGCATCGGTGTCGATGTAGGCGGCACCCAGTACCCAGCCGTTCATGTCATAGGTCATCCCGATCTTGTAGTCCGTGTAGTCCAGGTTGCTGAAGTTCTTGACCTTCTGCTTGCCGATGTGGCCGACAAGCGTGAGCTTGGGCGCGACCTCGTAGCTCGCGCTCAGGTCGTAGTAACCCGAGCCCTCCGAGTCCAGGGCCCCGGCAGCGACGCCGAACCAGTCGGACAGCGTATGCGAGTACTTGAAGGTGAACCATTTCCAGCTCGCCCCGATGTAGAGCTCGGTCGTGTCGTAATCGACGCCACCCGCCTCGGCGTTGGGATAGACGTACTGCAGTACGCCGATGTCCATCGTGACGGGGCCGGCGCCGAACTTGTAGCCGCCGTAGACGTCCATCTCGATGGTGCCATCGACGAAGCTGATGCCGCTGACGTTCGAATTCCAGTTGCCGAGGTAAAAGCCGCTCGAGTGCGAGTAGTCGATGCCGCCTTGAATAGCGGGCTGCTGGAACGTCTGCGAAATGCCGCGGAAGCGGTAGTCGCTGAAAATGCCCATGTTGCCGGACAGCGTGTGGGGCGAAGTCGCTTGCGCACTCGCCAGACCCGGCAAGGTGGCGGCGGCGGCGAGTGCTGCGGCGAGTACGGTCTTGCGCATGATCATGATCTCCAGAATGGTTGCGGATGACGGAACACCCAGAGCCTTTAGCATCTCCCATGCCAGATAAAAAATCGTTCTGTATCAAATCGATGACACTACTCAGGCATTCATGCTGCAGTGCAACGCACGCGGCGGGTGCAGCGCGACGCAAGCCATGCCCCAATATGGTGCGAAGCCCATGCTAGGCTCGCAGCCATGATCGAAAAGCGTGTACTGGAAGATCTCGGCGAGCGCCTGAGCGAGGCCGCGCGCAACTCCCCGGCGCAGGACCTGGAGAAGAACCTGCGCGCCCTGGTGGCCGCGTTCTTCGATCGGTTCGACGTCGTGCTGCGCGAGGACTTCGACGTGCAGAAGAAGCTCCTCGAGCGCGCGCAGGTGAAGCTCGCGGCGCTCGAGGCGCGCGTCGCCGAGCTCGAAGGCAAGCGGTAAACCGAGCGGGGCGCGCCGCGTTGTACCCCTCAGGGGGTACGGATGGCGCTGGCCAGCGTGGCGAGCCGCGCGCTCGCCGGAATCGATGCGCCCGAGGTCACCGTCGAGGTGCACCTCGGCCCGGGGCTGCCGGCCTTCCATATCGTCGGGCTTCCCGACACGCAGGTGCGCGAAGCCAAGGACCGCGTGCGCGCTGCCCTGCACCACGCGCAGTTCGAGTTTCCCGCGCGGCGCATCACGGTCAATCTCGCGCCCGCGGACCTGCCGAAGGACTCGAGCCGCTTCGACCTGCCGATCGCGCTGGGCATCCTTGCCGCGAGCGGTCAGCTGAAGGGCGCCCGCCTCGACGGGCATGAATTCGCCGGCGAGCTCTCGCTCACCGGCGAGCTGCGGCCCGTGCGTGGCGCGCTCGCCATGGCGCTCGGCGCGGGTCGCGCGGGCCGCGCCTTCGTGTTGCCCGCGGCAAACGCCGCGCAGGCCGCACTCGCCGAACGCGCCGTCGTGCTGCCCGCCGCAACTCTGCTCGAAGTGTGCGCACACCTTGCCGGCGAGGCGAAGATCGCGCCGCGCCGCAACGGCGCTGCCCACGCAGCGCCCGTCTACGCCGACTTTCGCGACGTGAAGGGCCAGGCTGCGGCCAAGCGCGCGCTGGAAGTGGCGGCGGCGGGCGGCCACAGCGTGCTGCTCGTGGGGCCGCCCGGCACCGGCAAGTCGATGCTCGCCGCGCGCTTCGCCGGGATTCTCCCGCCCATGAGCGAGGCCGAAGCGCTGGAGAGCGCCGCGATCCAGTCAGCATCGAACGCCGGTTTTGATGCGGCACGCTGGGGCGCGCGCGCGTTTCGCGCGCCGCATCACACTGCTTCGCGCATTGCGCTCGTGGGCGGTGGCAGCCCGCCGCGCCCCGGAGAGATCTCGCTCGCGCACCACGGCGTGCTGTTCCTCGACGAGCTGCCCGAGTTCGCGCGCGAGGCGCTCGAGGCGCTGCGCGAGCCGCTGGAGTCGGGCTGGATCTCGCTCGCCCGCGGCGTGCGCCAGGCGCGCTTTCCGGCGCGCTTCCAGCTGCTCGCGGCGATGAACCCCTGTCCCTGCGGCTACCTCGGGCTCGCCTCCGGTCGCTGCCGCTGCACGCCCGAGGCGATCGCGCGCTACCGCGCGCGCATCTCCGGGCCGCTCGCCGATCGCATCGACCTCAAGGTGGAGGCACCTGTGCCGCGGGACGCCGAGCTGCTCGCGGCGGCAGAGGGTGAGGCTTCGGCGGCCATTCGCCGGCGCGTGGTCGCGGCGCGCGAGCGCCAGCTCGCGCGCCAGGGCAAGGCCAACGTGCACCTCGACACGCGCGAAATCGAGCAGCTGTGCGCCGTCGACCGCGAGGCCGAATCGCTCATCAAGCAGGCCATCGCGCGGCTCGCGCTCTCGGCGCGCGCCTACCATCGCGTGCTGCGCGTGGCGCGCTCGATCGCGGACCTGGCGGGCGCCGGGCGCATCGGCGCGGCGCACGTCGCCGAGGCGATCCAGTACCGCCGGATGGACGCCGCGCTCTAGCCGCGCGCGCGGTTGCGCGCCAGCATGCTCTGCGTGTTCGGCACGTAGAGCAGGTGCGCGATCTTGCGCACGTAGTGGTCTTCGTACGGTTCGAGGCGGCCGTTGGCATAGGCCACGCGCCACAGGTGCTCGACGAGGCGAATGCGCTCCTCGAGGGAGAAGTCGCGCTTGATGATCGTCACCGGCGCATAAAAGCTGGACAGCTGCTCGGCGCGCGCGCGGCCTTCCTCGAGGACCGCGATGCACTGCTCGCGGCCCAGCCCGAACATCTCGGCGAGCGCCTTTCGGGCGACCGCGTACTCATCGTCGCCCTGATGATAGTCGGCGCGCCGCGCCTCGTGCAGCAGCGCCGCGACCGCGACCTGCAGGTGACGGCGCTCGAAGCCGGGGACCGGTCGCGGCTCGGCCGGCTCGAACAGACCCTTCAGGTGCTTCAGCATGGTCCTTAGTCTCGCACGGGCCGAGGCGGGTTCCGGCGCTAGACTCCGGGACGATGGCGACGTACGCGATCGGCGATGTGCAGGGCTGCAGCGACGAGCTGGACGCGCTGCTGTCGATGCTGCGCTTCGAGGCGACGCGCGACCGGCTCTGGTTCGTCGGCGACCTCGTGAACCGGGGTCCGAATTCGCTCGCCGCGCTGCGCCGGGTGCACTCGCTCGGCGAGGCCGCCGTGGTGGTGCTCGGCAATCACGACTTCCACCTGCTCTGCCTGGCCGAGGGCTGCGCGAGCAAGCGTCCCGGTGACACGCTGGACGAGGCGCTCGCGGCAGCGGATGCGCCGCGCCTTCTCGAGTGGCTGCGCCGGCGCCCGCTGATGCACGCCGCAGGCGGCTACGCCATGGTGCACGCGGGGCTGCTGCCGCAATGGTCGATCGAGCAGGCGCTCGCGCTCGCGCGCGAAGTGGAAAGCGCGCTGCGCGGCCCGCGTTATCGCGAGTTTCTGCGCGCGCTCTACGGCGCCGAGCCGCGCGCCTGGCGCGACGATCTCGCCGGCTGGGACCGGCTGCGCGTCATCGTCAACGCCATGGCGCGGATGCGCTTTTGCACGCCCGCCGGGGAAATGGACGTCGCGGCCAAGGGCAGGGACGCGCCGCCGGGTTACCGGCCCTGGTTCGAGCTGCGGCCCGCCCACGAGGTGCCCATCATCTGCGGGCACTGGTCGGCGCTCGGCCTGAAGCTCACGGACAAGCTCGCTGCGCTCGACACCGGCTGCGTCTGGGGCGGCAGCCTTTCCGCGCTGCGCCTGGAAGACCGCAGGCTGTTTCAGCTACCCTGCCGAGGCTACCGAAAGCCGGGGGAGGAATGATGGCCGATTGCGTGTTCTGCAAGCTCGTCGCCGGGCAGATTCCGGCGAGCATCGTGTACGAGGACGAGGCCACCCTCGCCTTCATGGATCTCGGCCAGGTCAATCCCGGCCACGTGCTGGTGGCGTGCAGGGCGCACGCCGCGAACGTGTACGCGCTGGACGACGCGCAGGCGGCGGCGGTGTTTCGCACCGCGGCGCGCGTGGCGCGCGCCGTGCGCGACGCGTTCGACCCGCCGGGGCTGTCGATCTACCAGGCGAACGGCGCCCCCGCCGGACAGACGGTGTTCCATTTCCATCTGCACGTGCTGCCGCGGCACGACGGCGACGGCATGCAGCTCGTGTGGCCGGTGAAGAACCCGCCGCGCGAGCGGCTGGAAGAATACGCCGGGCGCATCCGCGCCCGGCTCTAGCCCCAGGGCGATTCGCGGAACGATTGGCGGTAGCGCGCCTCGACCGCGGCGCGATCGGCGTGGTGGTTCTGCGCGCCGCGGCTCGCGATCTTGATCGCGCCGAGCACCGCGCCGAGACGTCCGATGCGCGGCCAATCCCAGCCCTGCGCGATGCCGTAGAGCAGCCCCGCGCGGTAGGCATCGCCGCAGCCGGTGGGGTCGACGACGCCATCGGCGATCGCCACCGGGATCTCGTGCTGCATCTCGCCGGCGATGATGCGCGAGCCCTGCGCGCCGAGCGTGACCACCAGCGCCTTGACGTCGCGCGCGAGGCGCTCCAGGCCGCGCCCGGTCTTCTCCTCGAGCATCTTGCCCTCGTAGTCGTTGACCGCGACGTAGTCGGCGAGGCGCACGAACTCCAGCAGCTCCTCGGCCGAGAACATCGGCAGACCCTGCCCCGGGTCGAAGAGGAACGGTATGCCGTGCGCGGCGCAATCGCGCGCATGCTGCAGCATGCCTTCCTTGCCGTCGGGGGCGACGATGGCGAGCTGCGCGCCGAGTGCGCCGTCGATGCGGTTCTCGTGCGCGTGGTTCATGGCGCCGGGATGAAACGCCGTGATCTGGTTGTCGTCGAGGTCCGTGGTGATGAAGGCCTGCGCGGTGAACTGCCCCGGGATGCGCTTCAGGTGGCGCGCGTCGATGCCCAGGCGCTGCAAGCGGTAGAGATAGGGGTCGCTGTCCTCGCCGACCGTCGCCATCACCAGCGGATCGCCACCCAGCTGCTTCAGGTTGTAGGCGATGTTGCCCGCGGTCCCGCCGAACTCGCGCCGCATTTCGGGCGTGAGGAAGCAGACGTTGAGGATGTGCAGCTGGTCGGGCAGTAGGTGGTTCATGAAACGGTCGGGAAACACCATGATGGTGTCGTAGGCGATCGATCCGGTGATCAGCGTTCTCATCGAGGCGGCAGCGTCCGTGGGTCAGGCGGGATAGAAGAGGTACAGCCGGTAGCCGGTGGCGCGCACGCCGCCGGTATCGAAATGCAGGCGCAGCACGGCCTCGGCGCCGGGCGCGAGGCCCGGCCCGCGCAGGGTCGGCGCCAGCCCCGGCGCGTAGTCCGCAGGCCGCAGCACACGGCGCACGAGCGGTTGGTCGCCGGCGTCGGTGAGCGTGAGCTCGAGCGCGGGCAGCTCCTGCGCAAAGGCCGCGCGATTGCGGATCACCGCGTTCAGCACGACCAGGCTCTCGCGGCGCGCATCGGACTGCAGGTCGGAGGACTCGATGCTGAGCAGATCGAGGCGGCGCGGCAGGCGCAGCTCGCAGTCGAGAAGCCGGCAACCCTCGGCGAGCACGGGCTGCAGCTGCGGCGCGAGCGTGGCGAGCTCGGTACGGAACTGGTAGGCGAGCTGCCCGGCGAGCGCCGCCGCGGCAATCACTGCGCCCAGGCCCCAGGCCACGCCGTAGCGCGAGCGCGGCGGCTCCTCTTCGAGGAACTCGGGCAGCGGCTCATCCTCCGCGGGCGCCAGGCGCCGCAGGGTCGGGCGTGGCGCGGCGCGCGCGCCAGCTTCGAACAGGCCGAGCTGCGGCGACGGCTCGGCGGGTTCTGCCGCCGCGCTTTCCTCGACCAGGCTGGCGACGCCGTCGAAAACCGCCGCGCACTTGCCGCAGCGAACCATGCCGCCGCGCACCGCGAGCTGCGACGGCAGCGCGCGGAAGGTCGTGCCGCAGGTCGGGCAGCGCGTAAGCAGCGCGCTCACCGGCGCACCCCTTCGATCAGCGCCCAGCCCTCCTCCCGCGCCGCGACGCGCGCCGTGAAATGCGCGCCGTAGGCGGCCGTGACCTCGGCCGCCTGCGCCTCCAGGATGCCGGCGAGCGCGATGCGGCCCCCGGCGCGGGTGCGCGCGGCGAGCAGCGGTTCGAGCACGATCAAGGGCTGGGCGAGGATGTTGGCCACCACCACGTCGTAGTCGCCGGGCGGCAGCCGCTCCGGCGCAAGCGCGCTTACCGCGACGGCATTGGCGCGCGCATTGCCGCTGGTCGCGCTGAGCGCATCGCCGTCGAGGTCCACCGCGTCGACCCGTACGGCGCCGAGCTTGGCGGCGGCAATTGCCAATATACCGGAACCGCAACCGTAATCGAGCACGCGCGCGCCCGCGAGCGGTGCCGCGGCGAGCCAGGCGAGAACGAGGCGCGTCGTGGGGTGGCTGCCGGTACCGAAGGCGAGCCCGGGGTCCAGCCGCAGCACCACGCCCGCGCCCGGCGGCGGCTCGTCCCAGCTGGGCACGATCCAGAGCCTCCCGGCGACGCACAGCGGGCCGAACTGAGCCTGTGTCGCGCGCACCCAGTCTTCGTCCGCCACGTCATAGGCCCGATACTGCGGCGTGGGACAGCCGGCGGCGGCAGCCGCGGCATCGAGGAGCGTTGCGGCGTCCGTGCCCGCGTCGAACAGCGCGTGCAGCCGCAGCCTCGCCCTCCCCGGCTCGTCGATCCACACCGATTGCGCGCCCTGCGCCACCAGCGCGTCGGACAGCGTCTCGGCCTGCGCCGCCGTGACCTCCAGCATGAGCGCGCGCCAGGGCACTACTTGACCTTCTGCTTGCTCTCCTGCGCGAGCTTCTGCTCGAGGTAATGGATCGAGGTGCCGCCGCGCAGGAAGCGACTGTCGTGCAGCAGCTCGCGGTGCAGCGGCAGATTGGTGTGGATGCCCTCCACCGCCATCTCCGAGAGCGCGATGCGCATGCGCCGGATCGCCTGGTCGCGCGTGGCGCCATAGGCGATCACCTTGCCGACCATCGAATCGTAATTGGGCGGCACGCTGTAGCCCGCGTAGACATGCGAGTCGACGCGGATGCCGGGCCCGCCCGGTGGATGGTAGGACGTGATCCTGCCCGGCGACGGCGTGAACTTGTAGGGATCCTCGGCGTTGATGCGGCACTCGATGGCGTGGCCGCGAAACGTCACGTCCTTCTGTCGCAGGCGCAGCTTCTCGCCGGCGGCGATGCGGATCTGCTCCTGCACCAGGTCGATGCCGGTGATCATCTCGGTCACCGGGTGCTCGACCTGGATGCGGGTGTTCATCTCGATGAAGAAGAACTCGTCGTCCTCGTAGAGGAACTCGAAGGTGCCGGCGCCGCGGTAGCCGATCTTGCGGCAGGCCTCGGCGCAGCGCTCGCCGATCTTCACGCGCTGCTTCTCGGTGAGCTCGGGAGCGGGCGCCTCCTCGATGATCTTCTGGTGGCGGCGCTGCATCGAGCAGTCGCGCTCGCCGAGGTGCAGCGTGTTCTTGTGGCTGTCGGCGAGCACCTGGATCTCGATGTGGCGCGGGTTCTCCAGGTAGCGCTCCATGTAGACGGTGGCATTGCCGAATGCGGCCTGCGCCTCGCTGCGCGTCATGTTGACCGCGTTGAGCAGCGCGGCTTCCGTGTGCACCACGCGCATGCCGCGGCCGCCGCCGCCGCCCGCGGCCTTGATGATCACCGGGTAGCCGATCTTGCGCGCGATGCGCACGGTCTCCTTCGCGTCCTCCGGCAGCGCGCCTTCCGAGCCCGGCACGCAGGGCACGCCGGCCTTCTCCATGGCCTGCTTGGCGCTCACCTTGTCGCCCATCAGGCGGATGTTCTCCGGGTGCGGGCCGATGAACACGAACCCCGAGCGCTCCACGCGCTCGGCGAAATCGGCGTTCTCGGAGAGAAATCCGTACCCGGGATGGATGGCCTCCGAGTCGGTGACCTCGGCGGCGCTGATGATCGCCGCCATGTTGAGGTAGCTCTCGCGCGCCGGCGCCGGGCCGATGCACACCGACTCGTCGGCGAGCTTCACGTACTTCGCCTCGGTATCGGCGGTCGAATGCACGACCACCGTGCGGATGCCCATCTCGCGGCAGGCGCGCTGGATGCGCAGCGCGATCTCCCCGCGGTTGGCGATCAGGATCTTCTCGAACACCGGGCTAGGCGATGATGAACAGCGGTTGCCCGTACTCCACCGGCTGGCCGTTCTCGACCAAGATGGCCTTGATGACGCCGGTGGCGTCGGCCTCGATCTCGTTCATCAGCTTCATGGCCTCGATGATGCACACCGTCTCGCCGGCCTTGATGCTCTGGCCGACCTCGACGAAGGCCTTGGACTCAGGCGACGCCGAGCGATAGAAAGTGCCCACCATCGGCGCTTTCAGCACGTGGCCTTCGGCTACAGGCTCCTCGGGCACGGCGGGCGGCGGGACGGGCGTTGCGGGCGCGCTCGCCGCCGCTGCGGCCGGCTTGGGCGTCCCGGGCGTTGCCGGTGCGAGCGGCGTGACGGTCGCCTCCCCGCCCTTCACGATCTTCACCTTCTCCTCGCCCTCGGTGATCTCCAGCTCGGCGATTCCGGACTCCTGCACGAGGTCGATGAGCTTCTTCAGCTTGCGCAGATCCATGCTATGTCCTCCCTCGGCGCGGCCCTGCGGGCCCGCCGGGCGCGGGCCGGGGCTAAGCCCGGCCGCCGCCCTTGAGCCGCTCGATGGCGTACTCGAGCGCCAAGTCGTAGCCGCGGCTACCCAGGCCCAGGATCGAGCCGACCGCCACGGCGGTGAAGTGGGAATGGGCGCGCCAGGGCTCGCGCGCGTGAATGTTCGACAAGTGCACCTCGAGGAACGGAATCTGCACCGCCGTCAGGGCATCGCGCAGTGCGATGCTCGAGTAGGTGAAAGCGGCCGGGTTGAGGATGATGAAGCCGACGCGCTCGCGCTGCGCCTGCTGTACGCGGTCGACGGCAACGCCCTCGTGGTTGGTCTGCAGGCACGCCAGCTTCACCCCCGCGGACTTCGCGCGTGCCGCCAGGCGCCGCTCGATTTGCGCCAGCGTGTCGCGGCCGTAGAGATGCGGCTCGCGCATGCCGAGCAGATTGAGGTTCGGTCCGTTCAGAAGCAGCACAGACCGGGGTTTGCTGGACTTGGGCATTTTTCCCAGAAGAAGACGGCAATATAGCCGAAATTCCCGCTTGGCCCGATTCCAGGGCTGGCGGCGCAGTATAGATCAAGAATCCATCGTGTCAAACGCAAGAGCCTGATAGCTGCGCGTTCCGAGCTTTTCGGCGGAGATCAGCCCGTTTTGGCAACAAGTTGGCCCACTTCGGCGATTCCGGCGCGCTCCAAAACCCGTCCTGCCTGTGACTTTTTTAACGCCAGGCGCTCATCGCGGGGGTCGAAAACCTGCAATTTGAGCGGCGCGCCCTGCCAATCCAGCTTGAAGACGCTTACGGCACGCGCCCGGTCGCCGGCGAAGCGTCGCCCTTCAGCCGTGTCGAAGGCGAGGTTGCGCTCGAGCAGGAAGAGCTCCACGTCCTTGGCGCTCTCCGGAAACAGCTGCAGCTCGATCTCGGCATAGGGACCCGCCAGGCCGCTGAGCACCGGCCCGGTGAGATACGGGCTGAACTGCGCGAGCGCGCGCATGGCGTCCAGCGCCACGCGGCGCAACTCCGCGATCAGCTCCGGATGCTCCTCGGCCTGGTAGAGTTCGCGGTAGGCGCGCAGCTCGGCCTCGATCTCGTGGTTGGCGGGCAGCGCCTCGGTGGCGGGCGCACCGAGCTGGCGCGCAGCCTTCCTCTTGGCGAGCGCGAAGTCATCGATGCCGTCCTCGGCCATCAGCCGGGCGGCGGCGGCGGCGATGCGCGCGCGCATGCCGTTCTGCCGCGAAGTCGGGCGGCTCATAGCCGGGCCATCATAGCGCAACGCCCGCCGGGGCCATCGCGTACAATCGCGGCCCTTTCCCCTGCGCCATGGCCGCACACCTGCACATTCTGGGCATTTGCGGCACGTTCATGGGCGGCCTGGCGGCGATCGCGCGGCAGGCGGGCCTGCGCGTCACCGGCTGCGACGCGAACGTGTACCCGCCGATGAGCGAGCAGCTCGCCGCGCTCGGCATCGAGCTCACCGAAGGCTACGGCGCCGGGCAGCTCGCGCGCGCTCCCGACCTGTGGGTCATCGGCAATGTCGTCACCCGCGGCAACCCGCTCATGGAGGCGATCCTCGATGCCGGCCAGCGCTACGTGTCGGGCCCGCAGTGGCTTGCCGAGCACATGCTGCCCGGGCGCCATGTGCTCGCGGTGGCGGGAACCCACGGCAAGACCGGTACCGCGTCCATGCTCGCCTGGATCCTAGAGCACGCCGGGCGCCAGCCCGGATTCCTCGTCGGCGGCGTGCCGACCAACTTCGGCGTCAGCGCGCGGCTCGGCAAGTCCGATCTGTTCGTCATCGAGGCCGACGAGTACGACACGGCGTTCTTCGACAAGCGCTCCAAGTTTGTTCACTACCCTGCCAGGACCGCAATCCTGAACAATCTGGAGTTCGATCATGCTGATATCTTCCATGATCTTGCGGCGATCGAGCGTCAATTTCACCATTTCGTAAGGATCCTGCCGAAGTCCGGCCTGATCGTCGTCAACGGCCGGGACGAGGCCCTGCAGCGAGTTCTCACGCAAGGCTGCTGGACGACGCTGGAGCGTTTCGGGGTGGAAGGCGCGTGGCAGGCGGGCGCGCCCGACGCCGACAACGGCTTCGAGGTGCGCTGGGGAACGGAGGCGCTGGGCCGCGTGCGCTGGTCGCAGGCGGGCGAGCACAGTCGCCTGAACGCCCTGGCGGCGATTGCGGCGGCGCGCCACGCAGGGGTGGAGCCGGGGAGGGCCATCGAGGCGCTGGCAAGCTTCATGGGTGTGCGCCGGCGCCTCGAGCTGCGCGGCACGGTGCGCGGGGTCGCGGTCTACGACGATTTCGCGCACCATCCTACGGCGATCCGCGCCACGCTCGAGGGTCTGCGCGCGCAACCCGGCGCCGGGCGCATTCTCGCGGTGCTCGAGCCGCGCTCCAACACCATGAAGCTCGGGATCATGAAGGACCGCCTTGCGGCGAGCCTTGCCGGCGCGGACCGCGCCTACGTGTACGCGGCGGACCTGGGCTGGGATGCAGCCGCGGCGCTGCAGCCCCTCGGCGAGCGGGCGCGCAGCTTCGCGCAGCTCGACGCCTTGGTGGCGGCGGTCGCGGCCGAAGCGCGCCCGGGCGATCGGGTGCTGGTCATGTCCAACGGCGGCTTTGGCGGCGTGCACGGCAAGCTGCTCGCCGCCATCAGCGCGCAGGCCGCGGCATGATCATCTACCTGCACGGCTTCAATTCCTCGCCGCAATCCCACAAGGCGCAGGTGCTGGCGCGCTTCATGGCCGAGCGCGGCCTCGACGCGCACTGCGCCTGCCCGGCGCTGCCGCCGCTCGCCGCCGGGGCCATCGCCGCCATCGAAGCGCTGATGGCGCGCCACGCGGGCGCGCACTTCTGCTTTCTCGGCTCCTCGCTCGGCGGCTACTACGCGACCTACCTGGCCGAGAAGCACGGCGCGAATGCCGTGCTGGTGAATCCGGCCATCGAACCGCACATCGGCCTGCGCGCCTACCTCGGGGAGCAGAAGAACCTGCATAGCGGCGAGCCCTACCGGCTGACCGAGGCGCACCTGCGCGAGTGGCGTGCGCTCTGGGTACCGCGCATCACGCCCTCGCGCTACCTGCTGATCGCCGAGACCGGCGACGAGGTTCTCGATTACCGCCGCGCAGTGGCGCGCTACCAGGGCGCCGAGCAGGTGCTCGTCGAGGGCGGCGACCACAGCCTGCAGAGCTTCCCGCGGCACCTGCCGCGCATCCTCGCCTTTGCGGGGCTGTGAGATGCAGGTGCTCTACGAGGAGGACGGCGAGTTCAAGGTCGGGAGCGTGCTCGCGCAGGCGCCGGCGTCGTTTCAGGTGGAAAGCCCGCACGGCCGGCGCGCCAAGGTGAAGGCGGGGACGGTGCTGCTGCGCTTCGAGCGGCCTGGCGGCGCCGAGCTGCTCGAGCAGGCGAACCGCTACGCGGCCGGGCTGGACACCGATTTCCTGTGGCAATGCTGCGGCGCCGGCGAATTCGGCTTCGAGGCGCTGGCGCGCGACTACGTCGGCCGTGAGCCGAGCCCGGTCGAAGCCGCTGGCGTGCTCTTCAAGCTGCACGCGGCGCCCATGTACTTCCATCGGCGCGGGCGCGGCCGATACCAGGCGGCCCCCGAGGAAACCCTCAAGCTCGCGCTCGCTTCGGCCGCAAAGAAAAAGCGTGCGCTCGAGCAGATCACGAGCTGGGCGCAGGCGCTGGCGCGGGGCGAATGCCCCCCGGAGATCGAGCGGTTGCGCGACGAGCTGCTCTACGCCCCTGACCGCAACAAGCCCGAGACCAAAGCGCTCGAGCAGGCCTGCCAGGCGAGCGGGCTCATGCCCGTGCGCCTTTTCGAGCGCTGCGGCCTGATTGCCGATACCCACGAGTACCACCTGAACCGCTTCCTGTTCGAGTTCTACCCGCGCGGCACGGCGTTCCCGCCGCACGAGGTGCCCGCGCCGCCCGCCGGCCTGCCGCTCGCGGCGGTGACGGCGTTCAGCCTGGACGACGCCGGCACGACCGAGATCGACGACGCGTTCTCGCTCACGCGCGTGTCCGCCGAGGAATGGCGCGTCGGCATCCACATCGCCGCGCCGGCGCTGGGCATCGCGCCCGGGTCCGAGCTCGACTTGCTGGCCCGCGAGCGCCTGTCCACCGCGTACATGCCGGGTTTCAAGGTCACCATGCTTCCCGAGGACGTGATCGCACGCTACTCGCTCGATGCCGGCGAGGAGCGCGCGGCGGTGTCGCTGTACGTGAACGTGTCGGCCGCCGACCTCTCGGTGCGCGGCCACCATTCGCGCCTGGAGCGCGTGCGCCTGGCCGCCAACCTGCGCCATGGCGAGATCGCCGCGCTGGACGCCGCTTTCGAGGCTGGAACGCAGGCCGGCATGGCGCACGAGGAGGCGCTGCGCACGCTCTGGCAGTTCGCCGAGGCGCTGGAACGGCGCCGCGGCAAGCCGAGCGTCAACGCCGCGGTGCTCGACTACAGCTTTCACGTCGATGACGGGCGTGTGCGCATCGAGCCGCGCCGGCGCGGCGCGCCGCTCGACAAGCTGGTCTCGGAGCTCATGATCTTCGCCAACGCAACCTGGGGCGAGCTGCTCGCCGAGCGCGACGTGGCGGCCCTGTACCGCGTGCAGTCCTCGGGCAAGGTGAGGATGAGCGTGCACGCCGAGGCGCACGAGGGCCTCGGGCTCGCGTGCTACGCCTGGATGAGCTCGCCGCTGCGCCGCTACGTCGACCTCGTCAACCAATGGCAGCTGGTGGCCGCGCTCGGCGCGCGCAAGCCGCCTTTCGCGCGCACCTCCGAAGTGCTGCTCGCGGCGCTGCGCGCCTTCGAGGTGACCCATGCGCGCTACGACGAATACCAGCGCATGATGGAGAACTACTGGTGCCTGCGCTGGCTGCTGCAGGAGGCCGTCACCGAGGCCAACGCCGCGGTGGTGCGCGATAACCTGGTGCGCTTCGAGAATCTGCCGCTGGCGGTGCGCGTGCCTTCGCTCCCGGCGCTTGCGGCGGGCACCCGGGTACGCCTGGCGGTCGATGCCGTCGACCTGCTGGAGCGCAGCCTCGCCTGCACCTACCGCGAGACCCTGCAGCCGGGCAGCGGCGAGGCGCCCGCGGGCGATGAGCGCGAAGAGCCCTAAAGCCCTAGAATGGCGGCGGTTTATCGCCTCGAGGTGCCATTGCAGGGAGCCGCAGCGACGAGCATTCCGGGCGCGGCCGAATTCTGGTCCAGGCTCGACCACCGGTCCCGCGTCCTGTACGCGTCGGTGGCGGCGTCGCTCCTGCTGCACGCGATCCTGCTGTCGACGCATTTCAAGTTTCCTGCGGAGCTGCGCTGGAAGGGCGGCGCGCAGGCGCTCGAGGTGATCCTGGTCAACGCCCGCACGCAGCAGCGCCCGGCGCGCAGCGATGCGCTGGCGCAGGTAAATCTCGACGGCGGCGGCGACACCGATCAGCCACGGCGGGCGACCTCGCCGCTGCCGGTGATCGACCCGCGCAACCCCGGACGCGACCTGGCGCAGGCCGAGCGGCGCGTGCGCGTGCTCGAGGCGCGGCAGCGCAAGCTCCTCGCGCAATCGCGCCGGGCGGCGCCCGCCGCGCCCGCCGCCGGCGAGCGCCACGCGCCCGCGGACGAGCCCGCGCCAAGGCGCGGCGGACGCGACCGCGACGAGCTTGCGCTGATCGCCATGCGCCTGCAGGCGCAGATCAGCCGCAACCTCGATGCCTACCAGAAGCGGCCGCGCGTGAAGAACATCGGTGCAAGCGCCGTCGAGTACCGCTTTGCGCAATACGAGGAAGACTGGCGTCACAAGATCGAGCGGGTGGGGACCGTGAACTATCCCGCCAAGGCGCGCGGCAGGCTCTACGGCGATCTGCAGCTCACCGTCACGCTGAAGCCGGACGGCAATGTGCATTCGGTCGATCTCAACCGCTCCTCGGGACTGAAGGTGCTGGACGACGCCGCGTTCAGGATCGTGCGCATGGCCTCGCCCTACGCGGCCTTCCCGCCCGACATCCGCCGCGACACCGACCTGCTGGCGATCACGCGCACCTGGTTCTTCGGCCGCGGCGACAAGATCTGGACGGAGTAGGGCCGTGCCGGACCGCTACGCGGTGATCGGCCACCCGGTCGCGCATTCCCAGTCCCCCTGGATTCACGCGCAGTTCGCGCGCGCCACGGGCGAGGACCTCGGCTATGAGGCGATCGACGCGCCGCCCGAGGGCTTCGTCGCGCAGGTGGAGAAGTTTCGCGCCGCCGGCGGCAAGGGCCTGAACGTCACGTTGCCGTTCAAGGCGCAGGCGTTCCGTTATTGCGCCGGCACCACGGCGCGCGCCGCCGTGGCGCAGGCGGTGAACACCCTGGTGCTCGACCGCGAGCAGCCGTTCGGCGACAACACCGACGGCGTCGGCCTGGTGCGCGATCTGACCGTCAACCTCGGCCGCGGCCTGGCGGGCGCCCAGGTGCTGCTGCTCGGCGCGGGTGGCGCCGCGCAGGGCGTGCTCGCGCCGCTGGCCGAGGCAGGCGCTGCAGCGATCGTCGTCGCCAACCGCACGGTCGCGCGCGCGCAGGCGCTTGCTGCGCGCGTGCCGGGGGTGGTCGCCTGCGGTTTCGATGCGCTCGCCGGCCGCGCCTTCGATCTGGTGGTGAACGCCACCTCGGCGGGCCTGAGCGGCGAGCTGCCGCGGCTGCCGCCGGGACTGTTCCGGCCCGGCGCGCTCGCCTACGACATGCTCTACGGCCGCGACACCGAGTTCCTCGCCATGGCGCGCGCGGCAGGCGCGGCGGCGAGCGACGGCCTGGGCATGCTGGTCGAGCAGGCCGCCGAGTCGTTTCTCGTGTGGCGCGGCGTGCGGCCGGATACGCGCGCGGTGCTCGCCGCGCTGCG
>CAZAEG010000341.1:0-4411 GCA_964484035.1 uncultured Enterobacteriaceae bacterium
GGACGACTTCGGGTACGGCAAAGAAGCGATCGTTCATGGCTAGCTCCTTTCTGTGGTCACATGCCCGTATGAGCATCCGCCGTGCCAGATATATAACTTGTTGTTTTAGATAAGATCACTAGAAAGAACACCGGGCCATGAACGACCATGCCTGGCATTAATTGATGTCTCGAGATACATTTCCTGCATGCCACAACCACGCCTGTCCCCGGCCGACCGGCCGTTCTTCGCGGCCCTCGCCGACGTCGTCTACGGCAACGTCTTTTCCGCCAACCGCGCCGCGGTCATCGCCCGCCTCCTGCCCGCCGTCAGGCCCGAGGACCTCAACAAGGACCCGGAGGCGCTGGCGCGCGTGGTCGGCCCGCGCCTCGAGCCTTTCCTGCGCGCGGGCGGGCTCGGCCAGCCCGGGCTGAGCGAGGCCGACCAGCGGCTGCTCGAGCCCGCATTCCTCTACGTCTGCTACATCCGCGCGGTGGCGCAGCTCGACACGCTGATCGAGCGCCAGGCGCTCAAGGGCGGCGAGTCGTTGCCCGTGCCCTTCGCCGACGAGGTCGTCGGCGACCTGATGCGCTGCGGCTTCGACGAGGAGCGCTCGCTGCGCTACTTCGCGCTGTACTTCCAGCTGCGCCGGGGCTTCTACTTCATCAGCCTCGGGCTCGCCGGCAAGTGCCTGTCGATGCGCCGGCTGCGCGAGGCGCTCTGGAACAACATCTTCACGCACGACATGCGCGGCTTCGAGTCGGCGCTGTGGAGCAGGATGGAGGATTTCTCGACCCTGCTGCTCGGCGAGACCGGCACCGGCAAGGGCGCGGTGGCCTCCGCCATCGGCCGCTCGGGCTTCATCCCGTACGACCGCGCACGGCACCGCTTCGCGGCCAACTTCACCGAGACCTTCATCGCCATCAATCTGTCGCAATTCCCGGAAACGCTCATCGAGTCGGAGCTGTTCGGCCACCGCAAGGGCGCCTTCACCGGCGCGATCGACCACTACGAAGGCGTGTTCGAGCGCTGCAACGAGCACGGCGCGCTGTTCCTCGACGAGATCGGCGAGGTCTCGGTCCCGGTGCAGATCAAGCTGCTGCAGGTGCTGCAGGAGCGCACCTTCACGCCCGTAGGCGGCCGGGAGAAGAAGCGCTTCGGCGGTCGCGTCATCGCCGCCACCAATCAGCCGCTCGGCGCGCTGCGCCGGGAAGGGCACTTTCGCAACGACTTCTTCTACCGCCTGTGCTCCGACGTGATCGAGGTGCCGACGCTGCGCCAGAGGATCGCCGAGTCGGAGGACGAGTTGGAGCAGATGGTGCGCCTGCTGGTGGCGCGCATCGCCGGCGCCGAAATGCCCGAGCTCGCGACGCGGGTGCTGGAGGCGCTCGATGCGAATCTGCCGCGCGGCTACCCCTGGCCCGGGAACGTGCGCGAGCTGGAGCAGGCGGTGCGGCGCATTCTGCTCACCGGGCGCTACGCGGGCGAGGCGGCGCCGGCGGGCGGCGGCGAGGAAGAAGCGCTCGGCGAGCGGCTGCGTGCGGGCGAGCTGTCGGCCGACGAGCTGCTCGGGCGCTATGGCGCCCTGCTCTACCGGCGCCTGGGCAGCTATGCCGAGGTGTCACGGCGCATGGGCGTCGACGTGCGCACCGCGCGCAAGTACGTGGAGAGCGCGAAAAGCGGCTAGGCCCGCGCCTCCAGCGCGAGCAGCGCCCGCTTCTTGGCAAGCCCCCCCGCATAGCCGGTGAGCGAGCCGTTCGAGCCGACGATGCGGTGGCAGGGCACGATGATGCCGATGGGATTGCGCCCGGTCGCCGCGCCCGCGGCGCGCGCGCTGCCGGGACGTCCCGCGCGCCGCGCCAGCTCGGCGTAGGCGATAGTCCGGCCGAAGCCGACGCCCGCGATCGCCTTCCACACCGCGCGCTGGAAGGTCGTGCCGCGCGGCGCGAGCCTGACCGAGAAGCGCTTACGCCTGCCGGCGAAGTACTCGGCCAGCTCGCGCTTCGCCTGGCGCAGCAGCGGATGCGCGGCATCGCGCTGCCAGCCGGCGTCGACCCGCGGCGCGTACTTCTGGCCGATGAAGCTGACGCTGGCAAGCCCCTTGCCGTCGGCCACCAGCAGCATGCGCCCCTGCGGGCTCGTGAAATAGTCGTAGCTGTACATGCTCACTCCTTTGCCAATGAGTTCCAGAGGTGCATCACCGCGTAGGCGCGCCACGGCCGCCAGGCCTCGCCGGCCGCGAGCACGCGGCGCGCGTCCTTCGTGCCGAGCGCCTTCATCACGCCGAGGTCGGTGTGCGGGAAGGCGTCCGGCCAGGCGAGCGAGCGCATCGCGATGTATTGCGCGGTCCATTCGCCCACGCCCGGCAGCGCGCGCAGGCGCTCCAGCGTCGCTTCGATGTCGGCGTTCGGCACCAGCGCCAGATCGCCGTCCGCCACGGCGCGCGCGAGCCCGAGCACCGTGCGGGCGCGCGCGCCCGGCATGCCGAGGCGCGCGATGCGGCCGTAGGGCAGGCGGGCGATGCGCGCCGCGGTCGGGAAAACCCTGTCCAGGCCCGCGAACGGCGTGTCCAGCGGTTCGCCGAACGCCGCGGCGAAGCGGCCGGCCACGGTGCGCGCGGCTGCGACGCTCACCTGCTGGCCGAGGATCGCGCGCACCGCCACCTCGAAGCCGTCGAAGGCCCCGGGCACGCGCACCCCGGGGTGCGCGCGCGCGAGCGCGCCGAGCGCGTCCGCGACCTCGGCCGGATTGCAGGCGAGGTCCATGAGCGCCTTGACGCGCGACAGCACCGGCGGCAGGACCCGCGCGAGCGAGGCCGACACGGCGACGCGCAGCGCGGGCTTCTTCGGCGACAATCCGACCTCGACCCAGCCGAGATGATCCTTCCCCTCCTGCGCCACGCGCACGGTGCGCCGATAACGGCCGCCCGCCAGCGACTCCACGCCGGCGATGGCGCGCGCGCCGAGGAAGGCGCCGAGCGCGGGCCAGTCGTAGGGCGGGCGAAAGCTCAGCTCGAAGTGCAGCGCGTCGCTCGCGGGCGCGGCCGAGGCGCGCATGTGGCGGCGCAACTGCCCGGGTTGCAGGCGATAGCGCGACTTGAACAGCGCGTTGAAGCGCCGCAGGCTGCCGAAGCCGCTCGCGAACGCCACCTCCGTCACCGGCAGCGCGGTATCGGTGAGCAGGCGCTTGGCCAGCAGCAGCCTTTGCGTCTGCGCGAACTCGACCGGCGAGACGCCGAACTCCGTGCCGAACGCACGCCGCAGGTGCCGGTCGGTGATGCCGAGGCGCGCCGCGACGGCCTCCAGCCCCTCGGCATCGAGCGCGCGATCCTCGATCAGGCTCGCCGCGGCCTGCGCCACGCGGCTCGTCGCGTCGATGCTCGCGTTGCCGGGCGCGAGCTCGGGCCGGCAGCGCAGGCAGGGCCGGTAGCCGCCCGATTCCGCGGCGGCGGCGCTGGGATAGAAGCGGCAGTTCTCGCGCCGCGGCGGCTTCACGGTGCACACCGGGCGGCAGTAGATGCGCGTCGAGGACACGGCGACGAAGAAGCGCCCGTCGAAGCGCGCATCGCGCGCCTTGAGCGCCCGGTAGCAGGTGTTCGGATCCAGCGTCATGGGCGGCATTGTGGCGGCAGCTGAAAAAGCCTGCTCGCCATTTTCGGACTTTACGCTGTGACGTCCGAAAATGGCGAGCTCGGGGAAGGGCAACCCCTTAGAGTGTACTCATGACCGCGGCCGACACCGGCCGCCTGGTCGCGCTCGCCGCGATCTGGGGCGCGGCGTTCATCTTCATGCGCGTGGCCGCGCCGGTGCTCGGGCCGGTTTGGACGCCGGAGCTGCGCGTGCTGATCGGCGGGCTCGTCCTTCTCGCCTGGTTCCGCCTCGCCGGGTTCGATCCGGGGCTGCGCACCCATTGGCGCTCGTACGCCGTCGTCGGCGCGATCGGCATCGCCGCGCCGTTCGCGCTGTACTCGTTCGCGGCGATGCACGCGCCGGCGTCGCTGCTCGCGATCGTGAACGCGACCGCGCCCATTTTTGGCCTCGCCTGGGGTGCGCTGTTTGGCGACGAGCGCGTCACGGGTCGCAAGGCTGCGGGCCTCGCCCTCGGGATCGCGGGCGTGGCGCTGATCGCGCGCCCCGCGGGTCTCGACGAGAGCCCGTTGTTCGCCTGGGCGGTCGCGGCGGCGCTCGCCGCGTGCTGCCTGTACGGCGTCGTCGGCGTGCTCATCAAACGCTTCGCGGCCGGAGTCTCGCCGCGCGCCATGGCGGCGGGCAACCAGCTCGCCGCCGCGGTGGTGCTGATCCCGCTCCTGCCCTTCGTGCCGCCGCTCGCCGTGCCGTCGGCACTCGTCATCGCCAATGTCGTCGCGCTCGCGGTGCTGGCAAGCGGCGTCGCCTTCATTCTCTACTTTCGCCTCATCGCCGACGTCGGCGCG
>CAZAEG010000342.1:0-13038 GCA_964484035.1 uncultured Enterobacteriaceae bacterium
CCCGGTGTTGTGGACGGGCGTGGGCGATTGGCGGCTATCGGCGCGGGCGCGCTGCTCGCCGATCGCGTGGCTGGTGTCGCCGGCGGCGGCGGCGGCGGTGAACCGGGTGTCGACGCGCGCGGCCCCGCGCGCGCCCTGCGCCAGCGCGGCTGCGCCCACCGCCAGCGCGATCTTCACAGAAAGGCCGCTGCGCCGGCGCTCGTTGGGCGGCAGCAGCGCGGGCACGGGCGCCGTGGTGGGCGCATGGACGTAGGGGCGCTCGCCGCGCAGCACGGCGCGCGCGTGCGCCCAGTCGGGCAACCCGGGGCCGAGCAGGGCGAGGCTCTCGATGGCTGCGGCGAGCCTGCTCACGCGCGCCCCAGCACCAGGCTGCAGTTGCTGCCGCCGAAGCCGAACGAGTTGCTGAGCGCGCGGCGAAGCGGCGCACTGCGGCCCTCGAGCACGTAGTGCGCGCGCAGCGCCGGGTCCGGCTCGAGCGTGTTGGCGCCTGCGGGAATGAATCCATGGCGCAGGGCGAGTGCGGCGATCACCGCCTCCACGCCGCCCGCGGCGCCGAGCGTATGTCCGGTCGCCCCCTTGGTGGAGCTGCAGGGCGTGTCGGTGCCGAACAGGTCGCACACCGCGCGGTCCTCGGCGGCGTCGTTGCTCGGCGTCGCCGTGCCGTGCAAATTGACGTAGCCGATGTCGGCCGGCCGCAGCGCCGCCGCCTCGAGCGCGGCGGCCATGGCGAGGCGCGCGCCCAGCCCCTCGGGATGCGGCGCGGACATGTGGTGCGCATCGCTCGATTCGCCCACGCCGTACAGCGCGACGGCGCCCGGCGCCCGCGCGGCGGGCAGCGGCTCGAGGAGCGCGAACGCCGCGGCCTCGCCGATCGACAGGCCGCTGCGCGAGCGGTCCCAGGGGCGGCAGGGCTCGCGTGCAAGGAGCTCCAGGGAATTGAAGCCGTAAAGGGTCGTGAGGCACAGGCTGTCGACGCCACCCACCACGGCGGCGTCGATCAGGCCGGACGCGATCATGCGCGCCGCGGCGCCGAATACCTTGGCGCTGGAAGAGCAGGCGGTGGACACGGTCCACGCCGGCCCGGCGAGCGCAAGGCGGGCGCGCACGTACCCGGTGACCGAGTAGCTGTTGTGGGTACGCGCGTAGTCGAAATCCGGCGGCAGCGCGCCGCTCGCCGGGTCGCGGCGGCGGTAGGCGAGCTCGGTCTGCAGGATGCCCGAGGTGCTGGTGCCGAGGAACACGCCGACGCGCGCGGCGCCCACGCGCGCCGCGGCCGCGCGCACCGCGTCCGCGAAGCCATCCTGCGCCAGGCCGAGCTCGGCGAGCCGGTTGTTGCGGCAGTCCCAGGCGGCCAGCGCGGGGGCGAGCCGCACCTCGTCCACGCCTTCGACCTCGCCGATGCTCGTATCGAGCGCCGCGGTCTCGAAGTCGCGGCGCGCAAGGCCGCTCGCGCGGCCCTGCAGCGCGCGCAGCGTCGGCGCGAGGCCTCGGCCGAGGCACGTGGTGAGGGTGAAACTCGAGAGCTGCAGCGGGCGCACGTGGGTCCTCGATAAGGCGAGCGCAGTGCGCGTCGCCGATCAATCGAGCGCTGCGCGCAGCGTGACCGGCCGCAGCCCCGCAGCGGCGAGCGCGTCGAGCAGCCGCGGCAGCACGTCGAGCACCACCGGCGCGCCGTTCGCACCGCGCGCCGCGTGGCCGTCGTGCAGCAGCAAGATGTCGCCCGGCGCCAGGGCGCGCGTCAGTCGCGCCAGGACGTCCGCGGCATCGGCGTTGCGCGTGTCGTAGCCGCGGCGCGTCCAGCTCACCAGCTGCAGGCCGAGGCGCGTGAGCGCGTGGTCGAGGAACGGGTTGCGCAGCCCCGCGGGGGCGCGGAAGAAGCGCGGCGCGGCGCCCGCCAGCGCAGCGAGCGTGTGCTGCGCGGCGCCGATCTCCTCGACGTAGTGGCGCGGGCCGAGCAGCGCGAAATCGTGGCGGTGCCGGAACGAGTGGTTCTCCACCGCGTGGCCCGCGGCGGCGATGGCGCGCACCAGGTCGGGATGGCGCGCGGCGCGCTCGCCGATGCAGAAGAACGTCGCCCGCGCGCCGCGCCGCGCGAGCAGCTCCAGCACCCGCGGCGTCACTTCCGGGTCCGGCCCGTCATCGAGCGACAGCGCGATTTCGGCGCGCGCCGCGGCGCGCGCCGGCAGGCGCGTCAGGTTCGGGCCGAGCAGGGTGCTGCGCGGCAGCAGCACTCCGGCGAGGATCGCCGCCTGGTTGGCGGCGAGCGCGCCGAGCGCCCAGGGCCAGAGCTCGGGGCCGAGCGCGACGCCGGCCAGGGCCGCGGCGTGCAGGGCGGCGGAGCCGCGCAGGAAGCGGGTCGGACGCCAGGGCGCGGCGGCAGGCGATCGGGACATGGCGCGATTATCGCGCATCGCCGCGCGCGCCCGAGAGCGCCGCGGCGAAGGCGAGCGCGAGCAGCGTGCCGAGCGCGACCGTGGCGCCGATCGCGCGCAGCACCGGCACGCTCGAAGAGGCGAGCACGCCGAAGCCGATCACGGTGGTGGCGTTGGCGAGCACGATCGAGGCGAGCACGCGCGGCTCGGGCACGCCGCCCGCGCGCTCGAAGAACAGGGCGTAGTTCGAGCCGACCGCGACCACGAGCAGGAAGCCGACCAGGTGCAGCAGGTTCAGCGGCTGGCCGGCGGCGGCGAGCGCGGCGGCGGCGACCAGCACCGCGGCGCCGAGCGGCGCCGCCACACGCCCGACGCGCGCGGCCGAGCGCAGCGCGACCATGAGCAGCAGCAGCACCGCGGCCACGCCCGTGGCCGAGAGCCCGATCGCCTCATGCAGGTAGCCCGCGTACAGCGCATCGGCTTCGGCCTTGATATCGAGAAACAGCGCACCGCTGCCGACGAGGGCATCGCGCACGCGCGCGCCATCGACCGTCATCGGGGTCGGACCCAGCTCCGGCACGCGCAGGATCAGCAGCGCCTGCCAGCCCTCGCCGTGGCGCAGGAGCAGGCCGTCGAGCGCGACCCCGAGCCCGGTGCCTTCCAGGTCGTCGCGGCGCAGCCGCGCGCCGGCATGCACCTTGGCGACGTCGGCGACGAAGGGCTCGAGGCGTGCCGGGCGCAGCGGCAGCCCGCGCAGGGCGCGCTCGAGGCGCGCGCGCAGCGTGCGCGGCTGCGGCAGGCTCTGCGCGCGCGACTCCTGCAGGGCGTCGCTGGGCAGGTAGCGCGCGGGGCTGTCGAAGCCGGCGATCACGCCCTGCGCGAGCAAGGGGCGCAGCGCCGCGGCGGTGCGCTCGGCGGCGCGCAGCGCGTCCTGCGCGTCGCGGCCCTGCACCACCACCAGGTAACGCGTGTCGGGCGCGCCGAGGTCCGCGCGCAGCCGGCCGTCGTAGGCCTGGTCTTCCAGGCTCACCGTGTTCAGGCTCGAGAGGTTTGCGGCCCACAGCGTGTCGCGCTGCGCGAGCAGCACGACGGTGGCGGCGACGCAGAGCACGGGCACGATCCGGCGCCAGCGGGCGGCGGCGGCGACGGCGCGCGCGAGTCGGGCGCCGAGCCCGGCGAAGTCGCGCACGCGTAGCCGCGCGGGCAGCATGCCGGGCAGCACGTAGCGCGTGAACAGCGCCGCGGCGGCGAGGCCGCACACCGAATACAGGCCGAGTTGCGCGAGTCCGGGAAACCCCGAGAACAGCAGCGCCGCGAAGCCCGCCATCGACGTCACCACCCCGAGGCGGATCGTGGGCCAGGACTCGGCCTGCCAGGCATCGCGGCCACCGGTTCCGGACCCCGACTGCACGAACAGGTAGATGGCGTAGTCCACCGCCTCGCCGATGAGCGTGGCGCCGAAGCCGAGCGTGATGCCGTGCACGACGCCGAAGCCGGCCGCCACCGCGGCCACGCCCGCCAGCGCGCCGGTCAGCACCGGCAGCAGGCCGAGCGCGAGCGCGGTGCCGGAGCGGTAGGCAACGCCGAGCAGGGTGGCGATGAGCAGTACGCCGAGCAGGGCGACGCGCGCCACTTCGCGCTTGACGAGGGCGCGCGATTCCACCGCGAACACCCCGCCGCCGGTCATGCGCAGCCGTGCCTGCGCGATGCTTTCGCGCGCCGCCGCGTCGGCGAACGCGGCGCGCACCGCCTGCATGGCCGCTTCCTGCGCGTCGGTATCGGCGCCGGCGGCGGCGGTGCGCACGATGAGCAGGGCGCGTTCGCCGTCGCGCGAGGACCACACGCCGCCGGTCAGCGCCGGCCGCGCGGCGCCCGAGAAGTGCGACTCGGCGAACGCCGCCACCTCGCCGGTGGGGTCGCGCGCCAGCAGCGCCTGCGCCAGGCCGCCGCTCGAGGAGGCGACGCGCCCGAGGTTGTCGCCGATCGCCTCGTGCAGGCCGGCCGCGGTGAAGCGCTCCGGCGTCACCGCCGGGCTGAGCAGATAGCGGTGCTCGACGAGCAGGGCGCGCTCGCGCGCGGCGCCGTCGGCCGCGCCGTTGGCGACGTAGGCGAAGCGCGCATCGCCGCGCAGGCGCGCGGCGAGATTTCGCGACAGGGCGGCGCGGTCGGCGCCATCCGCGCCTTCGATGGCGAGAAGCATCACGCGGCCCACGACGCCGTCCCGCAGCTGGTCGACGAGCAGTTGCTGCGCGGGGCTCGGGGAGCGCGGCAGGAACGCCGACAGGTCGGCCGAATAGCGCGCGCCGGCCGCGACACCCGCTGCCAGGACGAGCGCGGCGAGCCACGCGGCGAGCGGCGTGGCCAGGCGGCGCATCACGGCGCGGGAAGGCGCTGCACGCTCGTCAGCGTGCTGTCGCCGTTCGCATGCAGGATCTCGATCACCGTCACGTCGGCGCGCCGCCCGGCGATGCGGATGCGCTTCACCCAGGCGGACAGCGCCGGCTCGCGCGGCGTGAGCGTGAGCGCCCAGGACGCCGCGCTGCCCTCGAGCTGCAGGCGGTAGACCCGCTCGAGCGCCTCGCGGTCGCCGGCGAGGGTGCCGCGGATGCTGTCGACCAGGGCGGCCGCCTCCGGTGTGCTGCGCAGGTCGAGGCTCAGCTTGCGGTCCTCGCGTTCCAGCGTCAGGCGATCGCCCTCGAGCCGCAGCAACTCGGGGCGCGGGCGCAGCGTGCGCTTCTCCAGGACGTCGGGCGCCTCGAAGCGCAGCTCGCCGGAGCTGACGAGCGGCCGATCCAGCACGCGCACCGTCTTCCTCTCTATGAAGGTGGCGCGCGCGCTGCCCTGTCGCGCGAACCCCGCGAGCAGCCGCTCGGGCGTCCAGGACGGCGCGGCGAGCGCTGCCGGCGCCCAGGCGAGCAGCGCGATGACCCGCCGGCGCCTAGCGTCCATCGGCGGGTGCCCAGAAGTCGTAGAAATTGAACCAGTTGTAAGGCGCGGCGCGGCAGTGGCGCTCGAGGCAGGCAACGTAGGCGGCGAGCGCCGCTTCGGGCGTCGGCGACGACGACGAGAAATCGGCGATCGGCTCGAAGCGCAGCGCGTAGCGGTTGCCCCCCAGGTACAGCCCCGCCATGAACACCACCGGGCAGCGCAGCAGCGCCGCCATGCGCATGGGACCCAACGGAAAGCGAGCGGGCGCGCCGAGAAACGGCACCGCGTGCGTGTCGTCGTCGTGCAGCCCGCGGTCGCCGAGGACGCCGGCGATGCCGCCTGCGGCGAGGCAGTCGCGCACGCGCAGCATCGAGTCGAGGTGACCGAGCGGGATCAGGTCCTGGCGCGCCGCCGGGCCGAGCGCGGCGAGCGTCTCGTTGAGCATGCGCGCATTGTCCTCGTACATCACCATCGAGACGCGCAGCCCGCCGCGGCGGCGTGCGGCGGCGCGCAGCGCCTCGAAGCTCCCCAGGTGCGCGCCCATCAGCAGCAGGCCGGCGCCGGACGCCGGCTCGCCCTGCACGTCGATGTCGAACAGGTCGAAGCGCTCATGCAGCAGGTAGACGCGGTCGAGCACGGTGGCGGCGAATGCGTAGAAGTGGCGGTACAGGTCGGCGAGCGTCGCGCGCCGGCCGAGGGCGCGGCCCAGGAACTCGCGCGAGGCGCGACGCGCCCGCGGCGCGGACAGCAGGAAATAAGCGCTCACCGGATGCAGCACGAGGCGCGCCGCGCGGCGACCCAGCCCGAGCGCGATCCAGCGCATCGCGCGCAGCGCCTGGCGGTGGCTGCGCTCGGGCGTGCGGCGCCACGTCGCGCTCACGCGGATGCGGCCTTGAGCTGCGCGGTGGCCGCCACGCGCCCCTGGGCGCGCAACTCGATCCGGTCGCCGACGCGGCGCACCTCGACCTCGGCCTCCGGCGGCACGGGCTGCAGGAACTTGGCCGAGGCGATCTCCAGGCCCGCGCGCGAGAGCCCCAGCGCCTCGAGCGCCGCGGCGAGCAGCAGCGCCCCGGGCACCGTAGGCGCACCCGGAAAATGTCCGGCGAACGCCGGGTGCGTCGCGGGAAAGCGCAGGCGCGCCTCGGTCACGGCGCGCTGCGCAGGCCGTGCGCGCGCGCGAGCTCGCGCAGGGCCGCGTGCGGCAGCTTGCCGCTCGCCGCGCGCGGCAGGCGCTCGAGCAGCACCAGCGGGCGCGGCAGGAACGCGGCATCGATGCGCTGGCGCAGCGCGGCGAGCAGCGTCTCGCGCGCCATGCCCGGGGCGACTACGAACGCCGCGAGGCGCGTCACGCCGCCCGCCGCGCTCTCCGCGGGCATGTAGAACACGCCGTCGGTTACGCCGTCGATCGCGCGCAGCTCGGCATCGAGGTGCGCGAGCGAGGAGCGCTTGCCGGCGATGTTCACCATGTCGGCGACGCGCCCGCGCAGCAGGAACCGGTCCGGCGCCAGCGGCTCGAGCACGTCGCCGAGCGCGGTGGGCTGCTCGATGTGGCCGCCGCTCGCCCAGGCGTCGGCGTCGCGCAGCTCAACGCGGATGCCGGGCAGGGTGCGCCATTCGGTCTCGCGCGCCGTGCGCCGCGTCGCCATCTGGCCGGTCTCGGTGCAGCCGTAGATCTCCAGCAGCCCCGCGCCGAAGCGCGCCTCGGCGAGCGCGGCGAGCTCCGCCTCGAGCGGCGCGGTGGCGCACAGCAGCAGGTCCGCGGCGGGCGGGCGCGCCACGTCCTCGAGCAGCGCGCGCAGGTGAAAAGGCGCGGTCACCAGTACGCGCGGCCGCGGCAGGCGCTCGAGCTCCGCGCACACGTCGTCGGCGAAGAACGGCCGCGCCGCGCACAGCGCGCCGCCGCCGCGCAGCGCGGCGAGCACCGTGGACTCGAAGCCGTACATGTGCTGCGGCGGCACGGTGCCGAGTATGGCCGCGCGCGCCAGGTCCCAGCGCTCGAGCGCGCCGCCCACGTTGCGCGCCAGCATGCCCCAGTGCTTGCGGTTGGGGACGGGCGCACCGGTCGAGCCCGAGGTGAAGACGATGGCGCACACTTGCGCGTGCGGAATCGAGGGCACGGTGAACGCCGGCGGCAGCGGCGCGGGATCGTGCGGCGCGGCCACGTGCGCCAGCCCGGCGGCCGTGGCCGCGTCGTCGGCGAGCACGTAGGCGTCGGCGGCGAACTCGCGCACGCGCCGCAGCGTCTGCGGCGCGTGGTCGGGCGGCAGCAGCGTGACCTGGCCGCGCAGCAGCGCGGCGGCGAGGCCCACGGCGAAGCGGTAGCGGTCGGCGCAGGCATTGAGCACGTGGCCGTGCGCCGGGAGCAGCGCGGCGAGGCGCGCGGCGTCGGCCAGGTACTGGGCGGCGCTGATCGCGCGCCCGCCGCGCCAGGCGACGGCGGTGTCGGCTGCCGCGCCGGCAATGAGCGGAACTGCGGGCATGCGCGGCGCTCGCGCCGGCGGCTAGCGCGGCCCGGCCGTGGGGCGCACGGCGGAATCCCAGTAGGCGCGCACGCTGCGCGTCACGCCGCGCAGCACGCCGCCCCGGCTCAGCTCCGGGCACACGCGCATGCGCACCAGGAACTCGGCCACGAACATCGTGCCCACCAGCGGCAGCGTGAGCAGGTTGGCGAACAGCGACCACAGTTCGAGCGGGGCGAGGAAGTAGAGCAGCGCCGAGGCGGCGGCAACGGCCGCGCTGAAACCGGCCCAGGCGAGGGTCACGCCGCGCGTGTAGGCGAGGGCCGCCGGACTGAGCTCGCCTTCGACGAGCCGCGCGAAGCGCGTCACCAGCGCCTCGCGCCCGGGACGCAGGCTCGCGCCGAACCAGCCGGCAAGCACGAGGAACATGGCGACGTGCTCCAGGAAGTAGAACCAGGGCACGTAAGGCGCCAGAGCGCCGAGCGTGGCGCTGCCTTGCGCCGTCAGCCAGTGCGCCAGCGCGGCGTATCCCAGCGCCAGCGCGGCGAGCAGCGCCAGCCAGACGCCTGTGCGCCGCCGGCTCACTTCGTGCGGTTCTGCGCGATGAAGCGGGCGAGGTTGGAGAGCGACGCGAAGATCACCGTGTTGTCCTCGTGATCGGAGCGCAGGCGCACCCCGTAGCGCCGCGACACCACCAGCGCCAGCTCAAGGATGTCGATCGAGTCCAGGCCGAGGCCCTCGCCGTACAGCGGCGCCTCCGGCGCGATGTCCGCGGGTGCGACGTCGAGATTGAGCTCGGCCGTGATCAGCCCGGCCAGCTCGTCGAGCAGGGCTGGATCGGCTGCGGGGGCGAACTGCGCGCTGAGGGGCAGGCTGGCCATGGTCCGGGAGACAGTGTAACGGCAGCCCGCTCGCCGTTCAATCGCCGCCGCGCGCGCGCAATGCGAGCACCGCGTTGCTGCCGCCGAAAGCGAAGGCGTTGGTGAGCGCGGCGCGCAGCCGCAGGCCGCGGCGCGCCGCGCCCGTCACGTGCGCGACGCCCGCGCACTCCGGATCGAGGTCCGCGTCCGCGCCGAGCGTCGCCGGCACGGCGCCCTGGTGCAGGCCGAGCACCGTGAACGCGGCGGCGAGTGCGCCGGCGCCGCCGAGCGTGTGGCCGTGCGCGGCCTTGGTGGCACTCACCGCGACCTCGGCGGCGTGCGCGCCGAGCGCGGCGGTGAGCGCCGCGACTTCGATGGCGTCGCCTTCGCGCGTGCCGGTGGCGTGCGCGTTCACGTAGTCCACTTCCTGCGGCGCCATCGCCGCGTCGGCCAGCGCGGCGCGCAGCGCGCGCGCCTGGCCGTCGCTCGACGGGCGCACGAGGTTGCCGTGATCGCAGGACTCGCCATAGCCCGAGAGCTCGGCATAGATGCGCGCGCCGCGCTGCTCGGCGCGCGCCCAGTCCTCGAGCACCAGCGCGGCGCCGCCTTCGGCGAGCACCAAGCCCGCGCGGGCGCGCTGAAAAGGCTTGCTCGCGCGCGGCGCGCTCTCGGCGTCGCCCGGGGCGAGCACCTGCAGCGCCAGCCAGGCGCGGATCACGCCATAGGCGAGCGGCGCCTCCGAGCCCCCGGCGAGCATCACCGGCGCGGCGCCGCTGCGCACGCGGCGAAATGCCTCGCCGATCGCTATCGCCGCGGAGGCGCAGGCAACGGAATACGTGACGCAGCTGCCGCCGAGCCCGAGCTGGATCGAAAGATGCGAGGCGCAGGCGTTGTTCATCGCCTGCACCACGGTGAGCGGCGGCAGGCGCTCGCGGCCGCTGATGAACAGATCGCGGTAGCCGCGCTCGAAGACCAGCGCGCCGCCCACCCCCGTGCCCCAGGCGACGCCCCAGGCTTCGCGGTCCTCGTCCGCGGCCGGCATGAGGCCGGCGTCGCCCCAGGCTTCGAGGCCGGCGGCGATGCCGAGCTGGCTGTAGCGATCGAGCGTACCCGCTCTTGCACGCCCGAACGCGGCCGCCGGGTCGAAATCCGCGCAGATGCCGGCGGGCAGCGCGAGCGGCTTGGGCGCGTCGGCGGGCGCGTGCAGCCGCACCCCGGAGCGCCCCGCGAGCAGCGCGTCGAACGAGGCCCGCGCCGTCGCGCCGAGCGGGCTCACCATGCCCACGCCGGTCACCGCGACGCGGCGCGCGGTCACGATTTCGCGGCCGCGAGGCGCTCGATCAAGGCCACCAGCTCGCCGCAGCTGCGCGGCGGCGGCGTGTCCTCGTCCACCTTGACGCCGAACCGCTCCTCGATCTCGAACACCATCTCGAGCAGCGACAGCGAATCGACGCCGAGCGTGGCGAGCTCGGTTGCGGCGTCGGTCGCCTTGACGTCGACGCCCAGGCGCTCCTGGAGGTAGCGGTAGGCGGGCGCGGGATCGGCCATGGGACTACTTGCCGGCCGCCTTGCCGATCTTCAGCACCGCGGCGCGCAGGCGCTTGGCGTCCTCGAACCAGAAGTCCTTGAACTCGGGCGCGTCGAGGTAGCTGATCGGCGTGCGCACCTTGGCCATGGCGCCCGAGAACAGCGGCGAGGCCACGGCCTCGCGCACCGCGGCGCGCAGCTTGTGCTGGGCCTCGGCCGGCGTCGCCGCGGGCGCCACCACGCCGGACCAGATGTAGAACTCGACGTCCTGGTAGCCGAGCTCCTTGAAGGTCGGCAGCTCGGGCATCAGCGCGAGGCGCTTCGCGCCCCAGCCCGCGAGCGCGCGCATCTTGCCCGCCTGGATCTGCCCGATCGCGGCCGCCGGCCCCGAGGCGAGCGCCTGCACTTCGCCCGAGAGCAGCGCGCGCACTGCCGGCCCGCCGCCCTGATAGGGCACGTGGAACAGCTTGATGCCCGCCGCGCCGGCGAACATCTCCATCGCCACGTGCAGCGTGCCGAAGATGCCGGACGAGGAGAAGTTGATCTTGCCAGGATTGGCTTTCGCGCCGGCGACGAATTCCTGGATCGTCTTGTAGGGGCTGGCGCCGCTCACCACCAGCACCGTGGGGTCCGCGGTCACCAGGGCGATCGGCACGAAGTCCGAGATCTGGTAGGGCGCCGGCCTGCCTTGCAGCGGGTCGGACACCGGGAAGATCGAGATCGAGGACAGCGTCATGAGGATGGTGTAGCCGTCGGGGTCCGCCTTGGCCGCCGCGGTCATGCCGACTGCGCCGCCCGCGCCGGTGCGGTTGACGATCACCACCGGCTGGCCGAGCGTTTTCTCCATGGCGGCGGCGAGCGGTCGGCCGACGATGTCGGCGACCCCGCCCGGCGGGAACGGCACGATCATGGTGACCGGCTTGGTCGGGTACTGCGCCTGCGCGCCGAAGGCGAGCAGCATTGCGAGCACTGCGAAGATCGTTCTCATGATTCGCTTCCTCCTCCTGGGATACCTGCAACCATGTTGCGGAAACCCGAATCCACGTACAGTACCTCGCCCGTGACCCCGGCGGCGAGATCGGACAGCAGGAATACCGCCGCGTTGCCCACGTCCTCGGTAGTGACGTTGCGGCGCAGGGGCGCCTGCTCCTCGACGAACTTGAGGATCTTGCCGAAGCCCGCGATGCCCGCCGCGGCGAGCGTCTTGATCGGCCCCGCGGAGATGCCGTTCACGCGGATGCCGCGCGGCCCGAGGCTCGCGGCAAGGTAGCGCACCGAAGCTTCCAGGCTCGCCTTCGCCAGGCCCATGATGTTGTAGTTGGGCACCACGCGATTGGCGCCCAGATAGGTGAGGGTGACCAGCGCCGCCTTGCGCCCCTGCATCATCGGCAGCGCGGCCTTGGCGAGCGCCGGGAAACTGTAGGCCGAGACGTCGTGCGCAGTGCGAAAGGCCTCGCGCGACAGGCCCTCGAGGAAGTCGCCGGCGATCGCCTCGCGCGGCGCAAAGGCGATGGCGTGCACCAGGCCGTCGAGCGCGTCCCAGCGCCTGCCGAGCTGCGCGAACAGCGCAGCGATCTGCGCGTCCTCGCCGACGTCGCAGGGCAGCGCGATGTCGGAGCCCAGCTCGCGCGCCATCTCCTCGACGCGTTCCTTGAAGCGCTCGTTCTGATAGGTGAAGGCGAGCGTCGCGCCCTCGCGGCGCGCCGCCCGGGCGACGCCGTAGGCGATGGAGCGGTTGCTGAGCAGGCCGGTGACCAGGATCCTGCGGCCGTCGAGGAGCGCCATGGTGCGCCGATTATACTTGCGCGATGCGCCCGATCCTCGTGCTGGCGTGCTTGCTCGCCGGCTGCGCCGACGTCTGGAACGATCCCTATCCGGCCGCCGACCGCGGCGGCAACATCCTGTACTCGGCATTCACCGAGCGCCCGAAGCACCTCGACCCGGTGCAGTCCTACACCGAGGACGAAGCGCGCTTCACGCAGCAGGTCTACGAGCCGCCGCTGCAGTATCACTATCTCAAGCGCCCTTACGAGCTCGTGCCGCTGACGGCGCTCGAGGTGCCCAAGGCGGCGCCGGCTCCCGGCGGCGGCGTGGTGTACACGATCCGCATCCGGCGCGGCATCCGCTACCAGCCGCACCCGGCGTTCGTGGAGGAGAACCACGCGCTTGCGCCCGGGCGCATCGCGCGGCTGGACTCGCCGTACCAGCTGCCGCTCGGCACGCGCGAGCTCCTCGCCGACGACTACATCTACGAGATCAAGCGCCTGGCGAGCCCGCGCCTGCACTCGCCGATCCTCGGCCTGATGGCCGAGAAGATCGTGGGCCTGGGGGAGTTCGCCGAGCGGCTGCGCAAGTTCGACACGCGCAAGCACGATTGGCTCGACCTGCGCAAGCACCGGCTGGAAGGCGTGCAGAAGGTCGACGACTACACCTACCGCGTGCGCCTGAGGGAGCCGTACCCGCAGTTCGTGTACTGGCTGGCGATGCCGTTCTTCGCGCCGCTGCCGTGGGAGGCGGAGAGGTTCTTCCACCAGCAGGGCATGGCGGAGAAGAACTTCACGCTCGACTGGTGGCCGGTGGGCACCGGGGCCTACATGCTCACCGAGAACAACCCGAACGCGAAGATGGAGCTCGCGCGCAATCCGAACTTCCGCGGCGAGCCGTATCCGTCGCAGGGCGAGGAGGGCGATGCCGCGCAGGGGCTGCTGGGGGATGCGGGGAGGACGATGCCGTTCGTGGACCGAGTGGTCTATTCGCGCGAGAAGGAAAGCATCCCGTACTGGAACAAGTTCCTGCAGGGCTACTACGACTCCTCCGCCATCCCGAGCGACACGTTCGACCAGGCGGTGCGCGTGGCGGTGGGCGGCGAGGTCGGGCTCACGCCCGAGATGG
>CAZAEG010000343.1:0-5074 GCA_964484035.1 uncultured Enterobacteriaceae bacterium
ATGAACACCACGGGCATATCCCGCAGACCCTCGGTTTCGCGCATGCGCCTGAACAGCGTCGGGCCGTCCATCACCGGCATCATCCAGTCCAGCAGCACCAGATCCGGCTGAAAGGCGAGGATGGCGTCGACGGCGGTCGTCGGGTCGCCGATGATCGCTACTTCCATCTTGCCGACGCGCTCCAGCGACAGGCGCGCGATGCGCTGGATGTCATCGTCGTCTTCCACGTAACAGATCTTGCGCAGCGGACGCTCGGGCATGCAGTCCTCTTCTCAGGGGGAAACCGCGTCGACCAGCACCGGCAGCTCGAAGTGGAAAGTCGTGCCGCCGCCCGGCCGTGCATCGAATCCGATGCGGCCGTTCATGAGCTCGATCAAGCGCTTGCAGATCGCCAGGCCGAGGCCGGTGCCGCCCTTGTGGCGGGTGGTGGTCGAATCGGCCTGCGCAAAGCGCGTGAAGATGCGCGAGCGGAAATCGTCCGGGATGCCGGGGCCGCGATCGCTGATCTCGACGCGCACCATGCCGTCGATGCAGCGCGTGCTCACCTCGACCGCGGAGCCTTCGGGAGAGAACTTGGCCGCGTTCGACAGCAGATTGGTCATCACCTGCATGAGCCGCTTGCGGTCGACGTGCAGGTGCACATCGGGCACGGCGCCGCGCACCTCGAGCCCGACGTGGAAGCGGTCCGCGAACGACTTGTTGAGGACGAGCGATTCCTGCAGCAGGTCGCCGAGCCGCACGCTCTCGGGCTGCAGGGTGAACTTGCCGGATTCGATCTTGTCGATGTCCAGCAGGTCGTTGATCAGGTCGAGCAGCCGCTGGGCGTTGCGCTCGGCGACCGTCGCCAGCTCGGCGATCTCGCCGCTGGCGTCGCCGACGACGCCGCTGTTCACGAGCTGCAGGGAGCCGATGATCGAGGTGAGCGGCGTGCGCAGTTCGTGCGACAGCGTCGAGGTGAACTCCTTCTTCAGGCGCTCCGCCTCGAGCTGCTGGGTGATGTCCTGGCACTGGGCAATGATCGATACGAGATCGCCCGCCTCGTTGACCAGTGGCGTGATCGTGAATTCGACCTCGATTTCGAGGCCGTCCCGGCGCAAGCAGCGTGCGCGCACGCGCGTCGCCGGTTCCCTGCGGGCGACGAATTGCGCCCACCATGCGGGCGTGATGCTCGTCTCGTCGGCGGGAAACAGCGTGTTCAGCGCGCTGCGGCCGATGAGCTCGAGCGTCGAGTAGCCGAGCATGTGCTCGCCCGCGGGATTCATCTCCAGGATGGTGGAGTTCGCGTCCATCTCGATGACGGAAATCGGGGCGCGCTCGGCGAACAGCGCCAGCTTTCGGCCCGACGCCTCGACCTCCTGGCGCGCCTCGAGCAGGTCCTCGATCTGCTGCTCGAGCTGCTTGTTGAGCAGCGTGTGGTCCTCGGTCAGCCGGTCATAGGCGTGCCGCAGCCGGTAACCGGACAGGAACACCCGGTTCAGGCGATGGGCGATGCCGACGTTGATCAGGTAGAAGATCGGCACCAGCACGGCGATTTCCGTGAACAGCCTGTTGCCGAAATTCGCCAGCACGTAGGTGAACGGCAGCACGATGACGCCGGCGTACATGGCGAACATCGGCCACGACGCCGCGTAGGCGGGGATGCCGGCCGAGGTGATGCCCGCGAGCAGGAAGGCGAGAAACACCTGCTGCTCGTCGGTGTGCGACG
Organism: uncultured Enterobacteriaceae bacterium; assembly: GCA_964484035.1. Taxonomy (GTDB): domain Bacteria; phylum Pseudomonadota; class Gammaproteobacteria; order Burkholderiales; family SG8-39; genus JAABQT01. The sequence continues at coordinate 1,706 of CAZAEG010000343.1, forward strand.
GAAAGAACACGGCCGCCGCGAAGCCCCAGGTGACGCCGCCGGCCAGCGCGCTGATCGCCAGCCAGCGCATCCACTGGTCGGCTTCCACGAGCTTGGTGGCGCTGACGCGGTAGCCGAAATAGAGCACGGCGCGGGCCGCGGTCACCAGCAGGACCAGGCCCCACCAGAACAGCACCAGGTCGCGGCTGCGGTCGTCCCAGAGCTCGTAGGTGGCGATGCCGCCGATCAGCAGGTGCGCGGTCATGCCGAGTGGCATCTGGCTGTAGAGCTGGTCGACGCGGTCGGCGAGCACGCGCTGCGGGTCGGCACGGCCCGACACGTCCTCGGTGCGCGCGGACGCGCTGCGCGTGGGCGCCAGGTCGACGGGGGCTGCGCTGCCGAATGTCATCGGTGGGCGGGACTCGCCCCGATTATATCGACTGTCGCGCTGCGCCGAGCGCGCGCCCGGGCCGGCTACAGCCCGCGGCCGTTGCGAATCACGCCGACGGCGATGCCCTCGATGGTGAGCGGATCGCGCCGCAGGTCGACCTCGATCGGCGCGAAATCGGGATTTTCCGGCAGCAGCTGCACGGCATGTCCCCGGCGCCGGTAGCGCTTCACGGTCACCTCGTCCGCGAGCCGGGCAACGACGACCTGGCCGCTGCGCGCTTCCTGGGAGCGGTGCACCGCGAGCAGATCGCCCTCCAGGATGCCGGCGTCGCGCATCGACATGCCGCGCACGCGCAGCAGGTAATCGGCGCGCGGCGTGAACAGATGGGGATCGATCTGGAAGCGGCCCTGCAGGTGCTCCTCGGCCAGGATCGGGCTGCCCGCGGCCACGCGCCCCACCACCGGCAGCTCCATCAGGCGCCCCTGGCGCGGCGCCGACTTGTCCTTCACGCGCAGCCCGCGCGAGGCGCCCTGCAGGATCTCCAGCGCGCCCTTGCGCTCCAGCGCGCGCAGATGCTGCTCCGCGGCGTTCACCGATCGAAACCCCATCTTTGCCGCGATTTCCGCCCGCGTCGGCGGAAACCCGGAGGACTCGGTGAGCTCGCGGATCAGCTTCAGGATCTCACCCTGTCGTTCGGTCAGCGGTTCGGCGGTGCCCATGCGGTTCCCCAGATACTGTGTCTTCTTACAGTGATGGAAGTATATCCAGTATGGCGGCGGGCGCAAGTAGAATGGCCCATGGCCGCGATCCTGGTGCACGGCGGGGCGGGGCGCTGGCAGGCCGGCGACCGCACGCTGGCCGTCGCCGGGGTGGCGCGCGCGGCTGCGGTCGGCTGGGGCGTGCTGGCCGCGGGCGGCAGCGCCCTCGACGCGGTCGTCGAGGCGGTCGTGTGTCTCGAGGATGACCCGCTGTTCAATGCCGGCACGGGATCGGTGCTGAATGCGCATGACGAGGTGGAAATGGACGCCAGCGTGATGGCGGGCGACACGCTTGCCGCCGGCGGCGTCGCCTGCATCCAGCGCGTGCGCAATCCCGTGCGGGTCGCCGTGCGCTTGCTCGAAACCACGGATTGCGTGCTCGTCGCGGGCCCGGCCGCGACCGCGTTCGCGCGCGAGCAGGGATTCGACGACTACGATCCGGGCCGGCCGCGCGCGGCCCACGCGGGCCGGCGCGGCGGCACGGTGGGTGCCGTGGCGCTGGACGACGCGGGACGTCTCGCTGCGGCGACCTCGACGGGCGGGAGGGAAGGCAAGCGGCGCGGCCGCGTCGGCGATTCCCCGATCCCGGGGGCCGGCAACTATGCGGACGCCGCGGCGGCGGTCTCGGCGACCGGGTGGGGCGAGCAGATGTTGCGCTACGTCACCGCCAAGGACGTGGCGGTGCGCGTTGCGCGCGGGTCCGCGCCGCAGCGGGCATTGCGCGAGGCGCTCGACGACATGGCGCGCCGCTTCGGCGAGCCGATCGGCGCCATCGCGCTCGACGCCGGCGGGCGGCTGGGCGTCGTGCACGGCACCGAGGCGATGCCGCACGCCTGGCGGCGCAGCGGCGAACCTGAAGTCACCGCGCGCTTCGCCGCCAGTAGAATTCCCGCATGATCATCCGCTCGCTGCTGGACACCGACCTGTACAAGTTCACCATGATGCAGGTCGTGCTGCACCATTTTCCGGGCGCGCAGGTCGAGTACCGGTTCACGTGCCGCACGGCGGGCGTGAACCTGCGGCCGCACCTGGACGAGATCGGCGCCGAGATCGCGGCGCTGTGCGCGTTGCGCTTCGAGGAGGCGGAGCTCGCCTACCTGCGGGGGCTGCGCTTCATGAAGTCGGACTTCGTCGATTTCCTGGGCCTGTTCCAGTTCAACCAGAAATACATCCGCCTGGCACCGGGCGGCGCGGCGGGGGAGATCGACATCGTCATCCGCGGGCCCTGGCTGCACACCATCCTGTTCGAGATTCCGGTGCTGGCGATCGTGTCCGAGGTGTACTTCCGACGCACGCAGCCGGGCGCCGACCTGGCCGAAGGGCGACGGCGCCTGGCGCAGAAGATCGCGCTGGTGCGCAGGGTGGAGCCCGAGCTCGAGTTCAGGATCTCGGACTTCGGCACGCGGCGGCGCTTCTCGCTCGCCTGGCACGAGGAGGTGATGCGCACGCTGAAGAGCGAGGTGCCGCAGTATTTCGCCGGGACCTCGAACGTGCTCATGGCCCTGCGCCACCAGGTCACGCCGCTCGGCACCCTGGCGCACGAGTACATGCAGGCCTGCCAGGCGCTCGGGCCGCGGTTGCGCGACGCGCAGGTGTTCGCGCTCGACAAGTGGGCGCAGGAGTACCGCGGCGATCTCGGCATCGCGCTCTCGGACACCTACGGCACGGACGCGTTCCTGCGCGACTTCGACATGTTCTTCTGCAAGCTGTTCGACGGCGCGCGCCACGATTCGGGCGATCCCTTCGCCTGGGGCGAGAAGATGATCGCGCACTACCAGAAGAACCGCGTCGACCCGCGCAACAAGACGCTGATCTTCTCCGACCAGCTGTCGTTTCCGCTCGCCATCGAGATCGCGCGGCGCTTCCACGGCCGCGCGCGCACCGCTTTCGGCATCGGCACCAACCTCACCAACGACGTCGGCTTCGAGCCGATCAACATCGTCATCAAGATGACCGAATGCAACGGCCAGCCGGTGGCCAAGGTATCCGATGCGCCGGGCAAGACGGTCAGCACGGACCCCGGCTACCTCGCGTACCTGCGGCAGGTGTACGGGCTGGAGCCGGCGCAACATTGACGGGCCAGGGCCGCACCGCGGTCGCCGTGCTGGCGACCGTGTTCCTGTTCAACCTGCTCGGGCGCGGTAGCGGCGACACCTATGCGGTGTTCCTGCTGCCGCTGGAGCGCGAGTTCGGCTGGGCGCGCTCGCAGCTGACCAGCGTGTACTCGATGTACCTGCTGGT
>CAZAEG010000344.1:0-6615 GCA_964484035.1 uncultured Enterobacteriaceae bacterium
CACGCGCATGAACGCCTTGTTGAGACTCACCTGGCAGGCGTCGGTGGCGGCGCGCAGCGCCTCCGCCTTGATCTCGATCACCGTGATGTCGCCCGGGGCGGAGATGGTGGTGGTGCGCCGCTGCACGTGCTCGGTGAAATACAGGATCTCGCCGAAGCAGCCGCCCGGCTTGACCGTGTTCAGGTTCTTGCCCGAGAGCGTGACGCTCACCTCGCCCGCGATCAGCAGGTAGAAGCTGTCCCCGTGGTCGCCCTCGCGGATGATCACCGTGCCGGCCGGGATCCGCTTCCACGCGCCGATGCGCACCACTTCCCACAGCGCGACGTCGCCGAAGCCCTCGAAGAAGGCCATTTGCCGCAGCTCGTTGAACTTCGCCGAGTCCGACAGCGTGTCCCCCACCAGGCGCAGCGTGCTGAAGGCCTGGCTCAGCTCCTTGCCGAAATCGAGCCATGAGCGGTAGCGCCCGGCCGGGTCCTTGTGGATGGCGCTCATCACGATCTTGTCGAGCAGCGGCGGCAGCTCCGGGCGCAGCATGCTCGGGCGCACCGGCGGCGTGTTGAGGATGGCGTAGGCGAGCGCGGCCTGCGTCGACGCATGGTACGGCAGGCGTCCGGTGAGCAGCCGGTACATGGTGACGCCGAGCGAATAAATGTCGGTCTGGTGCGTGAGCGGCTCCATGCGGATCTGCTCGGGCGACATGTAGGCCGGCGAGCCGATGCCCGAGATCTGCGTCGTTTCCTGGTCCAGGCGCTGCTGGAAGGAAGCGCCGAAGTCGCTCACCTTGGTCTCGCCCGCGCGCGACAGCAGTATATTGCCGGGCTTGATGTCGCGGTGGATGACGCCGTGCTGGTAGGCGTATTCCAGCGCGCGGATGCACTTGAAGATGATCTCCACCACCTTGTCGAGCGGCAGCAGCGTCGCCACGTCGGCGTGCGCGTCGAGCGCCGTGCCGGCGACGTATTCCATCACCAGGTAGCTGTGGTCGGGCTCCGCGACGGCGTCGAGGATGTCGACGATGTGCGGATGATTCAGCTTGCCGGCGAGCGACGCCTCGGCGAGGAACGACTTGTGCATCATGCGCTCGGTCTGCGGGTCGGCGTCCTGGTCGAACAGGAACACCTTGATCGCCACCTCGCGGTCGGCGAACGGGTCGCGCGCCAGGTACACGTGGCTGGTGGCGCCGCGGCCGATCTCGCGCAGGATCGGATACTTGCCGAGCTGCACCTGCGGCTCGAACGCCGGCGCGGTGCCGCCGCGCGCGCTAGGCTGCGATGGCAGCATCGGCGCGGCCGGTGACGTAGTTGCCGATCAACTGCAGCAACTCGGCCTCGGGATAGGGCTTGCCGAGGAAGGCGTTCACCCCCAGCTGCATCGCCTGGTTGCGGTGCTTCTCGGCGGTGCGCGAGGAGATGACGATGATCGGGATGTGGCGCGTGCGCGGATCCGCGCGCACCTGCCGCGTCAGGTCGAATCCGTCCATGCGCGGCATCTCGATGTCCACCAGCATGACCGCGGGCAGCACGTCCTTGATCTGCTCGAGCGCGTCGATGCCGTCCTTGGCCGTGAGCACCTGGTAGCCCTCGCGCTCCAGCAGGCGGCCCGTGATCCTGCGCACGGTGAGCGAATCGTCCACCACCATGACCACCGCCAGCGCCGCCGGCTGCGCCGTCGCGGCGGCGCGTTCCGGAGCCAGGCGCGCGCGCTGCGCCAGCGTGACCGGGTTGACGATCAGCACGATGCCGCCATCGGCGAGGACGGTCGCGCCCGAGACGCCGGGCACGCGCGCCAGCTGCGGGCCGACGTTCTTGACGACGATCTCCTGGTTGCCGACCAGCTCGTCGACGTGCAGGGCGATGCGCTGCATGCCGCTGCGCAGCAACAGTACCGAGTGGTACCCCTGGGTCGCGGCCGGCGCCACGCCGCCCAGCAGTTGCGCCAGCCCATGCAGCGGGTAGACACCGTCCTGGAACTCGATCTCGCCCTTGCCGAGATGCTCGGCGAGTGTCTCGGACCGCAGCCTCAGCACCTGCGCCACCATGGCCGAGGGCACCGCCAGCACGTTGCTGCCCGCGCGCACCAGCACCGCCTGCGTCACCGCGAGCGTGAGCGGCAGGTAGATGGTGAACGTCGTGCCCCGGCCGCGCTCGCTTGCCACCTCGATGCGCCCGCCGAGCGCGGTCACCTCGTTCTTCACCACGTCCATGCCGATGCCGCGGCCGGCGAGCTCGGTGACCGCATCGGCCGTGGACAGGCCGGAGGCGAAGATCATCTGGGTCAGCGCGGCGACGTCGGGCTCGGCGCCGGGCGGCAGCAGGCCGCGCTCCTCGGCCTTGCGCCGCAGCCGCTCCAGGTCGATCCCGGCGCCGTCGTCGCTGACGGTGAGCACGATCTCGTTCGCTTCCTGGCGCATCGCGAGCGCAATGCGCCCGCTCTCCGGCTTGCCCGACGCGGCGCGCTCCGCGGGCGACTCCACGCCGTGCGCCAGCGCGTTGCGCAGCAAGTGCTCGAGCGGCGCGCCGAAGCGCTCCAGCACGCTGCGGTCGAGCTCCACCTGGCTGCCCTGGATCTCGAGCTCGACCTGCTTTTCCAGCTCGCGCGTGGTCTGGCGCACGATGCGGTACAGGCGCTCTTCGAGGATCGAGAACGGCACTGCGCGCATGCGCATCAGCTCCTGCTGCACGTCGCGGCTGACGCGCGACTGGTGCATGAGCGCGGCATCGGTCTCGCCGAGGCCCTTGAGCAGCGTTTGCTGGATCGAGGCGGCATCGTGCAGGCTTTCCGCCATCAGGCGCGTGAGCTCCTGCAGGCGCGTGTAGCGGTCGAACTCGAGCGGGTCGTACTCCCGGTCGCGCTCCTCGAGCACCGATAGGCGCGACTGCATCTGGCTGTCGGCCTGCACCTCGACCTCGCGCAGCTGGCCGCGCAGCCGAGCGATGCTGTCGGCGAGGTCGCCGATCGACTGCTTGACTGCGCGCAGCTCGCCTTCGATGCGCGAGCGCGCGATGCTCACCTCGCCGGACTCGTTGATCAGGTGATCGAGCGTGTCGGCATTGATGCGCAGCATCGACGCCGGGCTGGGCAGAGGCGGCTCGGTGCGCGGCGCCGCGTCGGCGGGGCCCGCGGCCGCCGCCGGCGCCGCGGGAATCTCCGGTTCCGCCGCCATGCGCTCCAGGTCGAGGCTCAGGCGGTCCATCTTCTCTTCCAGTTCGACGAACAGCGCCGGGGCCAGGTCCTGCGCCTCGAGCGCCGCTTCGATGCGGCTTTCCATGATGTGGGTCAGCTCCCCGAGCCGGATCGCGCCCGCCATGCGCGCGCTGCCTTTCAGGGTGTGCAGCGCGCGCTGCAGCGACTGCTGCACCCTGGCATCCTCGGGATTCGCCTTCCAGTCGCGCAGGTCGCTGCCGATCAGCGGCAGCAACTGCTGCGCTTCCTCGAGAAAAACCGGCAGCAGCTGCGAGTCGATGTCATCGTGCAGGACGCGCTTCTCGCGGCCCGCCGACGGCGCCGCGGGCTGCGGCCGCGGCGTCGCCGCAGCGGGAGCGGGTGCCGGCGCGCGCAATCTCGCGACCAGCTCGTGCAGGCCCTGGACCAGGGCCGGAGCCGCGGGCGGCGCCTCGCGGCGCGCCAGCGCTTCGGCCATGGCGCGCAGGTTGGTCACCGCCACCTGCACCATGCCGGCGTCCGCGGCGGCCGTCTGGCGCGCGTGCGGCATCCACTGCTCGAGCGTCTCGGCGAGCGCGGCGACCTGCACGAACCCGGCGGTACGCGAGCTGCTCGCCAGGGTGTGCGCGGCGCGCACGAATTCGGCCGACGCCTCGCTGCCGAAGTCCCGGCGCCACAGCGCGCACTGCGCCTCCAGGGTGGCCGCATGCTGCGCCGCCTCGCGCATGTAGATCTCGAAGAAGCTGCGCTCGAGGCGCATGCCGCCGATGTCCACCGCTTCGGGCTCGGGCGCCGGCTCGGGCTGCGCCGCAGGCTCCGGCTCGAGCGTGGGTTCGGGCTCGTGCACCGATGCCGGCGCCGGCTCTGGCGCCGCAGTCACCGGCGCTTCGTTCTTCAGCGCTCTCGCGCGCGCCACGATCTCGGCGCCGTCGATCTCGCCGTGCAGGCGGCCGGCGCTGAGCCTGCTCACCCATTGCGCGAAGCACGCGCTCGACGTCTCGATGAGATCCAGCAGCGCGGGCGTAGCGGCACGCTGCTGCTCCAGCCACTTGTTCATGACCTGCTCGATTTCCCAGGCCACTTCGCCGAAGTCCATGAGGCCGACCATGCGGCCGCTGCCCTTCAGCGTGTGGAAGCCGCGGCGGATGTTAGTCAGCGCGTCCTTGTCCAGCGGCTGGGCGCGGCACACTGGCAACGCTGCATCGACAGCCGCGAGCACGTCGCCCGCCTCTTCCAGAAAGACCGCCAGCAGCTCCCCGTTGACCTGCGGTCGCGGCGCCGCGGGCGCCGGCTGCGGCGCTTCGCGCTGCAGAACGCCCGGCAGGACGACCGTGGCGTCGAAGCCGCGCGCCTCGGCCGGCGCGTGCGCCTTGTCGTAGCGGCGGAAGAACAGCTCCACGGCCTGCTCCGCGGGCTCGCGCCCCTGCAGGCAGGGATCGAGGAAGAAGCCCACGCTCGACAGCCCTTCGGCGATCCAGTCCAGGTGGTGCCCGTCGCTGTCGTCGTGTCCGGGCTCGGCGCAGGCGGCGATCAGCTTTTCGCACACCGGCAGGATCTCCGCGGCGCGCAAGAAGTCGAGCACGTTCAGCGCGCCGTGGATCTGCCGCAGGTAGGGCGCCAGGCCGCGCAGGGCGCCGCGCGTGCCCGGATCGCGAGCGAATCCGTCCAGCACCTGCTCCACGTGCTGCAGGTTGGCCTCGATTTCGCGCGCCACCTGCGCGCGCAACTGCATGGCGCCGATGCGCTCGCTCAGGTCGGCGCGCAGTCCGGGCGGCGGCTCGCCGCTCGAGCGGCCCTTGGCCGCGTCGAGCAGCCACCCGCCCATGATGCCGATCTGCTCGCCGATGTCGGCCGCGGGGTCGCTGAAGTTCTCGACCACGCTTTCGGCGAGCAGGAACGCCGACGCCATCTCGATCACCAGGAACTGGTCCTGCGCCGGGTACGGATCCGGCAGGCGCGTCGCCACCAGCGCGATGGCGTCCAGCAGCCGGACGAGATGCGGATTGCCGAGCTCGCCGGCTTTCGCCTTGAAAACGCCGACCAGCTCGCGGAAGCGCGCCGCGCTCTTCGGCTCGCCCGACACGTACTGCAGCCACATGCTCTTCAGCGCCTCGAGTCGCGAGCGCACGTCGGAGAGCGCGGGCTGCAGCCAGTCCATGTCGAATTCCACGAACTCGCCGGCCTGCGGCTCGGGGAACAGGCTGTCGAGCAGATACAGCTGCTTTACCTCGCGCACGCGCGGCGTCGCCGGCTTGCATTTCGCGACCGCGTAGAGCACATCGCGCAGCAGCGTCTCGCTGACCGGTGCCGTGCCCGCGGCCAGGTCGCGCATCTGGAAGTCGATCTTGTTGCACAGCGCCTTGGCGCGCGCCAGCCATTCGGCGTCCGCAGGCTCGCCCAGGCCTTCCACCAGCGCCGGGGCCACCCACCACAGCGCCCGCGGCTCGGGCAGCTGAGTCGCGATCTGGTGCAGCATGTCGAGCGCCTGCCGCATTTCCGGCAATCCGCCCTGGCCGCGCAGCAGCGCCAGCAGCCCGCGCTGGAATAGCGCGCGCTGCGCCTGCAGGAAGCGCGCCAGCTCCGGCGCGTGCAGCGCCTTGGCCGCAAGATGGGCGGGCGCCTGCACGTCGAGGTCGGGGTAGAACAGGTCCTTCTCGGAAGCGCCTTGCACGCCGCGCAGCTCGCTCAGCTCGCGGTAGATCGGATACAGGCGCAGCGGCACGTTGGCCTGGCCGCGCTCCAGAGCGTCGACGTACTCCTTCAGCGCCAGCACGGCGCGGTCGATGGCGCCGACGGCCGCGACGTTCGGTCGCCCACCGTCGACGCCCGACATGCCGCTCTCGATGGCCTCGCAGAAGCGCGTTGCCCCGGCGAGCCCCACCATGCGCAGCGCGCCGCTCACCTGGTGCAGGTGCTCCTGGCAGGCGCCGAGCGCCGCCGTGCTTTCCGGGTCGGCCAGAAAGCGGGCGATGTGCTCGTGCACGAGCGACAACGCCTGGTCCACCTCGGTGGTGATCCAGGACAGGATGGTAGTGGAGGCGGTGCCCATGGCCCTCGTCAGGCAAGCTTGAAGCCGGCCACGGAGGCCTTCAGGCCGTTCGCCAGCTCGGTCAGGCGCTCCGCGGCGGCGGCTGTCGTGCGCGTGCCGTCGGTGGTGAGCTGCGTGATGGCGAGGATCTCCTGCATGGCCTCGGCCACGCGCCGCGCCGAGGCTGCCTGCTGCTCCGTGGCGTTGGAGATCGAGCCGATCAGCTCGGCGAGCTGGTTGGACACCTGCTCGATCTCGCGCAGCGCGCGGTCGGCTTCGTCGGCGGTCTTGGTACCCTCCACCACGCCGCGCGTGCTGCGCTCCATGGCCTCCACCGCGTCCTGCGTGTCGCGCTGAATCGACTTCACGATGGCGCCGATGTGCTTGGTCGCCTCGGCCGAGCGTTCCGCGAGCCGCTGCACCTC
>CAZAEG010000345.1:0-2633 GCA_964484035.1 uncultured Enterobacteriaceae bacterium
TCGCCGAGCCGGCGATGCTGATGGTGGTGTTCACGCTGTCGCTGCTCGCCGGCTCCACGCAGCTCTCCTCGATCGCGGCCTCGATGCAGGGGCCGGACGTCGGGCTGCGCGTGTCGCTCGCGCTCGCGCTGGTCGGGCTCATCCTGGTGGCGATCGCCGAGAACGCGCGCATCCCGGTGGACAACCCGGCGACGCACCTCGAGCTGACCATGGTGCACGAGGCGATGATCCTCGAGTACTCGGGCCGCCACCTTGCCCTGATCGAGGCGGCCTCGCAGCTCAAGCTCCTGCTGTACCTCTCGGTCATCGTGTGCGTGTTCTTCCCGTGGGGCATCGCGGTACCCGGCCTGGGGCTCGCCGCCTACCTCGCCGGGCTCGCGGTCTACGTGCTGAAGCTCACCGCCGGCGGCTTCCTGCTGGCGGTGTTCGAGACCGCCATCGCCAAGATGCGGGTGTTTCGCGTGCCCGACTTCCTGGGCGCGGCGCTGATGCTCGGCTTCCTGGCGACGCTTCTCCTGTTCGTGTCGCGCGTGGCGTGATGAACCAGCTCGCCCTCGACGTCGCTCACCTGTTCGCCGGCGGCCTGGTGCTGGTCAGCTTCATGCTCCTGTACCAGGACCGCCTGACCGGGATCGTGAACAACTTCGCCCTGCATGCCCTGGTGGTCTCGCTCTCGGTGGCGTGGCAGGCCTACATCCAGCACGCGCCGCATCTGTACATCACCGCCGCGATCGCCCTGGTCGTCAAGGCGGTCGTGATCCCCGTCGCCTTGCACCGCATCATCGTGCGGCTGGGGATCCACCGGACCATCGAGCCGGTGGTCGGCATCGGGTTGACGATGCTCGCCGGGATCGGACTGGTGGCGCTGTCCATCATGGTCATGCTGCCGATCACCGCCGAAGCGGGAACCCTGGCGCGAGAGGACCTGGCGTTCGCCCTGTCGGTCGTCCTCCTCGGCCTGCTGATGATGATCTCGCGGCGCAATGCGGTGAGCCAGGTGATCGGCTTCATGTCGATCGAGAACGGCTTGATCCTCGCCGCCACCGGCGCCAAGGGGATGCCGCTGGTGGTGGAGATCAGCGTCGCGTTCTCGATCCTGATCGCCCTGATCGTGATCGGCGTGTTCCTGTTCCGCATTCGCGAGCGTTTCGACACGGTCGACATCCACGCCCTGCACGAGCACCGCGGCGGGCGCCCATGACCGAACCCGGCGCGTTCTTCCTGGGGGCCGTGCTGGTCATCCCCGTGATCAGCGCGGCCGTGCTCGCCCTGCTGCCCGACGACCGCAAGGCCGCGAGGCTCAACGTGCTGGCGGCGTTCCTCACCTTCGCGTCGGCGGCCGTGCTGTTCGTGGCGCGCCCCTCGCCCGGGCGCTACCTGATCGTGGACGATCTGAACGTGGTGTTCATCGTGCTCAGCACGTTCGTCGGCTTCACGACCAGCGTGTTCAGCGGCAGCTACATCGCGCACGAGCTGGAGACCGGGCGCCTCACCCCGGTCTACCTGCGCTTCTACCACGCGATGTACCAGGCGCTCATGTTCGGCATGAACCTCGCGCTGCTTTCGAACAACGTGGGCCTGATGTGGGTCGCGGTCGAGCTCGCGACGCTCACGACGGTGCTGATGGTCGGGATCTATCGCACGCCGGCGGCGCTCGAGGCGGCCTGGAAGTACTTCCTCCTCGGCAGCGTGGGCATCGCGCTGGCGCTGTTCGGCACCATACTGGTGTATCTCGCGGCACACTCGGTCGTCGGCGAAGGGCTGGATGCGATGGCCTGGAACGTACTCGTCGACAAGGCCGCGGCTTTCGATCCGGCGCTGCTCAATCTCGCGTTCGTGTTCCTCCTGCTCGGCTACGGAACGAAAGTGGGACTGGTGCCGCTGCACGCCTGGCTGCCCGATGCGCACGCGGAAGGCCCGACGCCGATCTCGGCGGTGCTCTCCGGGCTGCTGCTCAACGTGGCGCTGTTCGCGGTGCTGCGCTTCAAGACCATCATGTCGGCGAATCCGGCGGCACTGGCGCCCGGGCCGCTGATGGTGTCGCTCGGGCTGCTGTCGGTGGTGTTCGCCTCGTTCATGCTGTACCGGCGCCACGACATCAAGCGCATGTTCGCCTATTCGTCGATCGAGCACATGGGCATCATCACCTTCGCCTTCGGCATGGGCGGGCCGCTCGCGAACTTCGCCGGACTGCTGCACATGACGCTGCACAGCCTCACCAAGTCGGCGATCTTCTTCTGCGTCGGCCACATCGCGCAGGTGAAGGGCACGCAGCGCATGTCGGAGATCCGCGGGCTCACCGTGTCCCACCCGATGCTCGGCTGGGGCCTCACGCTCGGGGTGGTCGCCATCGTCGGGCTGCCGCCCATGGGGATCTTCATGAGCGAGTTCCTGATCGTGACCTCCACCTTCGCGCGCCAGCCGGTGCTCGCGGTGATCCTCGGCCTGAGCATCCTGGTGGCGCTCGGCGCGCTGCTCATGCGCCTGAACGGCCTCGCCTTCGGCGAGCCGTACGGCAGCAACGCGCCCTCGAAGGCCTCGTACGTGCCGGTGTTCGCCCACCTCGCGCTCGTCTTCGGCGCGGGCATCTGGCTGCCGCCGGCGCTGGTGGCGTGGTTCCAGCACGTGGCGAC
>CAZAEG010000346.1:0-4729 GCA_964484035.1 uncultured Enterobacteriaceae bacterium
CCCGGCGCTGCACCACGACTTCGACGAGCGCGGTCTGCTCGGCCTCGCCTTCCACCCGAACTTCAAGTCGAACGGCAAGTTCTACGTCGCCTACAGCGCGCATCTCGACTACCAGTCCGACCTCGGGCAGATGCTGTGGTACTCGCACAGCAACGTGGTCGAGGAATACACGGTGTCGAAGAGCGACCGGAACACCGCCGACCCGAACTCGGCGCGGCGCATCCATTCGGTGCCGTGGCCGCAGTTCAACCACAACGGCCACTGGATCGGCTTCGGCCCGGACGGCAAGCTCTACATCTCGATGGGCGACGGCGGCTACGCCAACGACTGGGGCATCGGCCACAACCCCGCCACCGGCAACGGGCAGGACATGACGACGCAGCTGGGCAAGATCCTGCGCATCGACGTGGATACGCGCACCGGGGACAAGGCCTACGGCATCCCCTCGGACAACCCGTTCGTCGGCGACAAGAACGCCCAGCCTGAAATCTGGGCGCTCGGCGTGCGCAACCCGTGGCGCTGCTCGTTCAACACCGCGGGCGGCGAGCTGTTCTGCGGCGACGTGCAGCAGAACAGCTACGAGAGGGTCGAGATCATCGGCAAGGGCCAGAACATGGGCTGGCGGCGCGTGGAAGGCATCATGCGCTGCTTCGACGTCCTCAAGCCCGACGACCATCCGGCCGACTGCGACAAGGCCGGCATCACGCCCGCGATCCTCGAGTACAACAACTGCACCGCCAAGCCCCAGGGCTGCAAGGGGATCTCGGTTACGGGCGGCTACGTGTACCAGGGCAAGCACGCGGCCTGGAAAGGCAAGTACATCTTCGGCGACTGGAGCAAGTCCTTCGGCGAGATGGACGGCCAGATCTTCATCGCGTCCAAAGGCGCCGACGGCAACTGGAGTATGGAAGTCGCGGAAGTCACCAACCGCAAGGGCAAGCTGCCCTACGTGCTGGCTTTCGCGCAGGACCGCAACGGCGAGGTGTACGCGCTGACCTCGATCACCACGGGCCCGAACGGGTCGCTGGACACGATCTACAGGATCGTCCCGGCGAAGTAAGCAAACGCAACAACGCCGCCGCCGCGCCCCGCGTGGCGGCGGCTTCGCTTCCGGAGTAGATTTCCAGCATGGGAATTGGACGCATGAGCAGGCGCCCCGCGCTCGCCGTGCTGTGCCTGCTGTCGACGGGCGCGGCGCTCGCGCAGGCGCAGAAAACCGTCAAGGAGCCGGTGCCGACGTTCGACAAGGCCTACCTGTCGAACAAGAAGAACGTCGCGGCGGGCAAGAACGTGTGGGACAACCAGTGCCGGCACTGCCATGGTGCGGCCGCCTATCCCGGCAAGGCGCCCAAGCTGAACCCGGGGCAGCTCGAGCCCGGCTTCATCTACGATCGCGTCACCTACGGCTTCGGCAAGATGCCGGCGTGGAAGGACGTGTTCTCCCTCGAGCAGCGCAAGGCCGTCGTCGCCTACGTCAAGAGCGACGACTTCTCGCCATAACGGTGGCGAGCACGACCACGAGGACGCCGACGCCGATCATGACGCCCATGCCCTCGCGCGCGGTTTCCTCCACCCACCAGACGTCCTTGTGCCAGAACCCGGGCACCGTGGGCCAGTAGACCACCATGGCGCCCACGCCGGCTGCCACGCTCGCCCACAGCAGCCGCTCCCCGGCCAGCGAGCGCACCTGCGCCGGCCGGAACGCGGCGGCGAACGCCCAGGCCGCCGGCACGAGATATATGACGATCCACAACAGCGCGTCGGGGTCGTTGTATTGCACGGCGGCGAATGCCACCATCAGCAACCCGAGCAGCATCAGGACGTAGCGCATATGACCCATTCTACTCAGGCGCGCACCGCAACGCACTGGCAGCGGTTCGCGGTGCCGTACGAATTCCCCGTGGTGTTCACCGAAGGCGTGTTCGACGCCGACAATCCGGCGCTGCGCGACGTCCTCTGCCGCCTGGAGCCCGCGAAGCGCCACCGCTGCGTGTTCTTCGCAGACGACGGCCTGGGCGAGCCGCTCCTCGCGGCGATCCAGGCTTACGCCGAGCGGCACCGCGACGCGCTCGAGCTCGCCTGCCCGCCGGTCGCGGTGCCCGGCGGCGAGAGAATCAAGACCGAGTTGCATTTCGTCGAGAGCATGCAGCAGAAGCTCTTCGAGCTGCGCCTCGACCGCCATTCCTACGTCGTCGCCGTCGGCGGCGGCGCGGTGCTCGACGCGGTCGGCCTGGTCGCCGCCACCACGCACCGCGGCGTGCGCCACGTGCGCATCCCGACCACGGTGCTGGCGCAGAACGATTCCGGCGTCGGCGTGAAGAACGGCGTCAATCTGCAGGGCGTGAAGAACTTCGTCGGCACCTTCGCGCCGCCGTTCGCGGTGCTGAACGACCTGGCGTTCATCCTCGCCCTGCCCGAGCGCGACAAGATTGCGGGCATGGCCGAGGCGGTGAAGGTGGCGCTGATCCGCGACGCGGAGTTCTTCGGCTGGATCGAGCGCCACATGGACGCTCTCGCCACCTTCGAGCGTGGGGCGATGGCGACCATGATCCGGCGCTGCGCCGAGCTGCACATGCGCCAGATCGGCCAGGGGGGCGACCCGTTCGAGACCGGCAGCGCCCGCCCCCTGGATTACGGGCACTGGTCGGCGCACAAGCTGGAGAGCCTGACGCGCCACCACCTGCGTCACGGCGAAGCGGTGGCGATCGGCATGGCGCTCGATGCGCGCTACTCGGTGCTCTCAGGACTGCTGCCCGCGGGCGGGGAGGAGCGCATCTGCGCGCTGCTCGAGTACCTCGGCTTCCATCTCTGGCATCCGGCGCTCGCCCGGACCGGCGCCAAGGACGAATGGACGATCCTCGAGGGCCTGAAGGACTTCCAGGAGCATCTCGGCGGCGAGCTCACGGTGACGCTGCTCGCGGGCCTGGGCACCGGCGTCGAAGTGCACAGCATCGACGTCGAGCGCATGCGCGAGGCGATGCACTGGCTCAAGGCGCGAGCGGGCGACTGATGCGCGTAGCGTCCGCAGGCGATCTCGGACACCTTACGTACTGCACCAACATCCACGCGGGAGAGCCGCTGGAAGAGGTGATGGCGGGCCTCGCCCGGCACTTGCCGGCGATCAAGTCGGCGGTCGCGATGGATCGGCCGCTCGGCGTGGGGCTGCGGCTCGGGCACCAGGCCGCCGAGGGACTGCGCGACCCCGGTGCGCTCGCCGAGCTCAAGCGCTTCCTCGCCGCGGGCGGCTACTACGTCTTCACCCTCAACGGCTTTCCGTACGGCGCGTTCCACGGCCGCGCCGTGAAGGAGGACGCCTACAAGCCCGACTGGAGCGATCCGGCGCGGCTCGCGTACACCGACCACCTCGCCGATCTCCTCGCCGCGCTGCTGCCCTCGGGCCTGGAAGGCAGCGTCAGCACCGTGCCCTGCACCTTCAAGCCCTGGGCCGAGGGCCGCCTGGACGCGATCACCGAGCACCTGATCCGCCACGTCGGGCACCTCGTCGGCATTGCGCGCAAGTCGGGTCAGGCGATCGCCCTGGCGCTCGAGCCCGAGCCTTGTTGCCACCTGGAAACCATCGCCGAAACGGTCGCCTTCTTCGAGGAGCGCTTGTTCGCGCGCACGGGCATCGCGCGGCTCGCCGCCTTGACCGGCCTCGGCGCCGCCGCTGCCGAGGCCGCGATGCGCCGGCACATCGGCGTGTGCTACGACGTCTGCCACGCGGCGGTGGAGTTCGAGGACCCGCAAGCGAGCATCGCGCTGCTGCGCGCCAACGGCATCCGCATCGCCAAGCTGCAGCTCAGCTCGGCGCTCAAGGTGGCGTCGCTCGACGAGCGCAGCGCACGGCATCTGGCGGCATTCGCCGAGCCCGTGTACCTGCACCAGGTGGTGCAGAAGGCGAATGGCACGCTGCGCCGTTTCGTCGACCTGCCGCAGGCGCTCGCCGAAGCCGGGCGCGCCGCCGGCGCCGAGTGGCGCGTGCACTTCCACGTGCCGGTGTTCCTGGCGCAGATGACCCACTTCGGCACCACCCAGGCGTTCCTCGCCGAAATCCTCAGGCTGCACCGGGCCGAGCCGATCAGCGCGCACCTGGAGGTCGAGACCTACACCTGGGACGTCCTGCCCGAGTCCTATCGCAAGGTCGACCTGAGCTCGGCAATCGCGCGCGAGCTGAACTGGGTCAAGGAGCAGCTCGAGCAGTGAAGCTCGGCACGGCGCTCCGCCTGGGGCGCGTCTCCAACCTGCCGACGGTGTGGACCAATACGCTCGCCGGCGCGGTGCTCGCCGGCGCCGGCGGTCCCGGCGCGGCGTTCGCGCTCATGCTGCTCGCCTTCACGCTGTTCTACACCGGCGGCATGTTCCTGAACGACGCGTTCGACGCCCCGTTCGACGCCCGGCAGCGTCCCGAGCGCCCGATTCCCGCCGGGGAGGTCGGCGTGCGCGCGGTGTTCGCCTGGGGCTACGGCCTGATGGCCCTCGGCATCGCGCTGCTGGCGTGGTTCGGCATCGCACCGGCGCTCGCCGGCCTGACCCTCGCGGTCGCCATCACCTTCTACGACTGGCACCACAAGCAGAACGTCTTCGGCCCCGTGGTCATGGGGCTATGCCGCGTGCTGGTGTATGTCGGCGCCGGGCTCTGCACCACGCTCGCGCTGCCCGCTGCCCTGTGGGTCGGCGCCGCGCTGATGCTGTGTTACCTCGTCGGGCTCACCTACGTCGCCAAGCAGGA
>CAZAEG010000347.1:0-5693 GCA_964484035.1 uncultured Enterobacteriaceae bacterium
GGCACGCGCAGCACCGCCGGCAGGATCACCGGCGCGTGGCCGAACACCATGGAGAAGACGAAGCCGACGAAGATCGCGTGCAGCGCGGCGTCGTACGCGGTTTGCAAAACGAGCAGCCCGCCGCCGAACGCGAGCCAGGCGTAGCCCGAGAGCAGGCACACGGCGATGTAGCGCGGCAAGCCGCGCTGGCGCACGGTGACGCGCGCGAGGTCGTAGGCGAAGAGCCATAGCGCGAGGAGCACGAGCACGACGCCGAGCACGCGCGGCAGGAGCGGTGCGGCCAGCAAGGCCGCGGCAAGCACGCTGAAGGCGTAGCGCGCGAGCGCGCCGCGCTTGAGATACCGCGACAGCTCCAGCCGCTCGCCGCCGATGGTGAGCGCGAAGAACGCGATCCACCACGGCACCGCGGGCGTCCCCGCGTAGAGGGAGAGGTTGCCCGCGAGCCACGCCACCGCCCCCGCCAGGAGCGTCGCCATCTCGAGCGAAGGCTGGCGCGCGAGCACCGCGACGCTCGCGGCGACGAGCACCGTGGCGGCGAGCGCCAGCAGCGCGAACCCCGCGCCGGCGTAACCGAAGACGAGGCAAAGGCCCCCGAGCCCGCTCGCCAGCGGCGCCGCGTAGGCCCAGAGCCGGCCGAGCGCCACCGCGCGCTCCAGCCCGATCACGGTGCCGAGGAAGCCCGACACCATGAGCGCGCCGTGCAGCGCGATCGCGCCCGGGGGTGCAGGAATCTGCACGCCCAGGCGCGCCAGTCCGCCCGCCACGCCGAGCGCGAGCGAAACGAAGCCCAGGACGAGGAGCGGGAGGCGGTAAATGGGGTCTGTCCCCATTTACTTCCAGCCGAACCTTTGTTGCGCCTCCGCGCTCATGCGCTCGGGGGTCCAGGGGGGATCCCAGACGAGCTCGACCTGCACGTCGGTGCCGTCGGGCGCGAGCGCGCGCACCGCCGCCGTCGCCTCGTCGACCAGATACGGCGCCGCCGGGCACGCAGGCGAAGTCATCGTCATCCGCACGCGCACGCAACCCGGCTCGCTGTGTACCGAATACACGAGCCCGAGGTCGACGATGCTCATGCCCGCCTCCGGGTCCTCGACGCCGCTCAGGGCCTGCATGACTTCGGTTTCGTCCATCCGCCCAGTAAATCGCGCCGGGCTCCGGGCGCCTTGATGTGCGTCAATCCGTTGAGCCGGATCAATTCCGGGCCGGGGCGCGCTCCGGCGCAGCGTAGCATCCTGCGATGCGACTGTTGCTCGTCAATCCGGCGCTGCCGGAAAGCTTCTGGAGCTTCCGCTGGGCGCTCGAAACGGCGCTCGGCGGCAAGCGCTCGCTCAACCCGCCGCTCGGTCTCGCCACGCTCGCCGCCCTGTGCCCGCCGCACTGGGAAGTGACGATCATCGACGAGAACGTAGAGGCCTTGCCGCTCAGGCCCGCGGCCGACCTGATCGGCATCGGCGGCATGGGCGTGCAGGCGCCGCGGCAAAAGCAGCTGCTGCGCTACTACCGCGAGGCCGGCTACCGCGTGGTCGCCGGCGGCAGCTACGCGTCGCTGTGCCCCGAGGAATACCTGGAGCACGCCGACACCGTGGTGGCCGGCGAGGCCGAGTACATCTGGCCGCGCTATTGCGCCGACCTGGAGCGCGGCGCGCCGCAGGCGCTGTACCGCGAGACCGGCAACGTCGCGCTGGGGGATTCGCCCACGCCGCGCTTCGACCTGCTCAAGCTCCAGGCCTACTCCACCGCCAGCCTGCAGCTCTCGCGCGGCTGCCCGTTCAACTGCGACTTCTGCGACATCATCGTCATGTTCGGGCGCAAGCCGCGCTACAAGGACCCAGCGCAGATCGAGCGCGAGCTCGACAGCCTGCGCCGCCTCGGGGCGCGCAAGGTGTTCTTCGTCGACGACAACTTCATCGGCAACAAGGCGAAGGCGCGCGAGACGCTGGACGTGCTCGCCGCCTACCAGGACCGGCACGGGCGGCGCATGCGCTTCGGTACCGAAGCCTCGCTCAACCTCTCGCAGGATCCGGGGCTGCTCGCGCAGTTCCGCGCCGCGGGCTTCGAATGGGCCTTCATCGGGCTGGAAACGCCGGACCCCCTGACGCTGCGCGAGGCGGGCAAGCCGCAGAACACCGCCGGCGACATGCTCGCCGCGGTGCGCCGCATCCACGCCGCGGGCATCGACGTCCTCGGCGGGTTCATCGTCGGCTTCGACCGCGACACGCCGGCGGTGTTCGAGCAGCAGCGCCGCTTCATTCTGGCGAGCGGCATCATGGTGGCGATGGTCGGCCTGCTCACGGCGCTGCCGAAAACGCCGTTCTACGACCGGCTCAAGCGCGAGGGGCGCCTGGTCGAGGGCGCCGCGCACGGCGACAACACGCGCGCGCGCACCAACATCGTGCCCAAGTCGATGAGCCTCGCGCAGCTCACCGACGGCTACCAGCGCCTGTACGCCGAGCTGCTCGCGGACGGCGCCATTGCCGAGCGCATCCGCAACAAGCTCGCGCATTTCGGCGTGCCCGCGCGGCTGGTGCGCGAGCGCCCGCTGGAAGCGGCGGGCATCGTGTGGCGGCTGCTGACGCGCGGCATCGCGCGCGGCGGCGCGCTCCGGGTGTGGCACTTCCTGCGCAGCCTGCCGCTCGCGCGCCCGCGGCTGCTGCCGCTGGCGGTGAACGACTGGATTTCCGGGCTCGCCATGCGCGACTACGCCGAGCGGCATCTCGGCGTGCTCGCGCCGCGCGCCGCCATGACCCCCGAGCGCGCCCTGGCGCGGCTGCGCCGCTCGCTGCACGGCTGGCGCCGCCGCGGCGCGGTGCACCTCGCGCTGCACCGCTCCGGGCGCGCGGGCCCGCAGATCGCGGTGCGCATCACCGGGGCGCTCGACCGCGCGCTGGCGCGCCGCCTCGCGCGCCAGCTGCACGCGGTGCTGCGGCGCTCGCGCACGCGCGTCGTGCTCGCGTGCGAGTCGCTCGGCGAGCACGCGGAGCTGGAGCACCTGACGCGCGCCCTCGGCCGCCACGGCGACCGCCTGCTGATCGTCGTCGGCGAGGGCTTGCGCGAAATGCTGCGCTGCGAGCCGCCGCTTCCTGCACCCGGGCGTTGATCCGCGTCAATCCCGGGACTTGACGGCGCCCCGCGGCGCCGGGCTAGAGTGTCGCCTCCAATAACAATATCTTGGGGTGATAATCGTGGAAACCACTATAAGTAGGGCTCCTGTGCGGGCGGCGGCGCCGCTGCCGGCGGCGGTGATCAAGCGCGACGGCACGCTCGCGCAGTTCGATGCCGGCAAGATCGCGGCCGCGCTCGCGCGCGCCGGCGCCGCGACCGGGGAATTCGGCGAGGCGCAGGGGGCGGCGCTCGCCGCGCAGGCGGTCAAGGTGATCGCGCACCGCTTCGCCGCCGCCACCCCCACCATCGAGAACATCCAGGACGTCGCCGAGCAGGTGCTGATCGCGGCCGACCACCTCGCCACCGCGCGCGCCTACATCGTCTACCGCGAGCAGCACAAGCGCCTGCGCGCCGACCGGCGCACGGTGGTGGACGTCGCCGGCTCGATGAACGAGTACCTCGAGCGCCAGGACTGGCGCATCAACGCCAACGCCAACCAGGGCTACTCGCTCGGCGGGCTGATCCTGAACGTCGCCGGCAAGGTGACGGCCAATTACTGGCTGTCGCACGTCTATCCGCCGCAGGCGGGGCGCGCGCACCGCGAGGGCGACATCCACATCCACGACCTGGACATGCTCGCGGGCTATTGCGCGGGCTGGTCGCTGCGCACGCTGCTCGCCGAGGGGCTGAATGGCGTGCCGGGCAAGGTCGAAGCCGCGCCCGCGCGGCACCTGTCGAGCGCGGTGGGGCAGATCGTGAACTTCCTCGGCACGCTGCAGAACGAGTGGGCGGGCGCGCAGGCCTTCAGCTCCTTCGACACCTATCTCGCGCCCTTCGTGCGCAAGGACCGGCTCTCCTACGGCGAGGTGAAGCAATCGATCCAGGAGCTGGTCTACAACCTGAACGTGCCCTCGCGCTGGGGCACGCAGACGCCGTTCACCAACCTCACCTTCGACTGGACCTGCCCGGCGGACCTCAAGGACCAGGCGCCGGTGATCGGCGGCGAGGAGATGCCGTTCACTTACGGCGAGCTCGCCCCGGAGATGGCGCTGATCAACCGCGCCTACATCGAGGTGATGACCGCGGGCGACGCCAAGGGACGCGTGTTCACCTTCCCCATCCCGACCTACAACATCACCAGGGACTTCGACTGGGACGGGCCGAACACGCAGGCGCTGTTCGCCATGACGGCGAAGTACGGGCTGCCCTACTTCCAGAACTTCGTCAATTCGGACCTCGAGCCGCACATGGTGCGCTCGATGTGCTGCCGGCTGCAGCTGGATCTGCGCGAGCTGCTAAAGCGCGGCAACGGGCTTTTCGGCTCCGCCGAGCAGACGGGCTCGGTCGGCGTGGTGACGATCAACTGCGCGCGGCTCGGCTTCCTGTTCAAGGGCAACGAGGACCGGCTGTTCGAAAGACTCGACCACCTCCTGGAGATCGGCCGCACGAGCCTGGAGATCAAGCGCAAGGTGATCCAGCGCCACATGGACGCGGGGCTCTTTCCCTACACGAAGCGCTATCTCGGCACGCTGCGCAACCACTTCTCCACGCTCGGCGTCAACGGCCTCAATGAAATGATCCGCAATTTCACCGGCGACGCGCACGACATCACGAGCGACTGGGGCCACGCGTTCGCTTGCCGGCTGCTGGACCACGTCAGATCCCGCATGGTCGAGTTCCAGGAGAGCACGGGCCACCTCTACAACCTCGAGGCGACGCCCGCCGAGGGCACCACCTACCGCTTCGCGAAAGAAGACCGCAAGCGCTACCCCGGCATCCTGCAGGCGGGCACTGCGGAAACGCCCTACTACACGAACTCCTCCCAGCTGCCGGTCGGCTTCACCGACGATCCGTTCGAGGCGCTCGAGCGCCAGGAGGCGCTGCAGGCGAAATACACGGGCGGCACGGTGCTGCACCTGTACATGACCGAGCACGTGAGCTCGCCCGAAGCGTGCAAGGCGCTCGTGCGCCGCGCGCTCTCGCGCTTCAGGCTTCCCTACATAACGGTGACGCCGACGTTTTCCATCTGTCCGAGCCACGGCTACCTGCAGGGCGAGCACGAGACCTGCCCGCGGTGCGCCGCAGCCTGCGAGATCTGGACGCGCGTCATGGGCTATCACCGCCCCGTCGCCTCCTTCAACAAGGGCAAGCAGGGCGAGTTCCACGAGCGGCGCTTCTTCGAGGAGGAGAAGTGCTCCGCGTTGGCGGCCTGACGCGGCTCTCCGCGGCGGACTATCCCGGCAAGCTCGCCGCGGTGGTCTTCTGCCAGGGTTGCGCCTGGCGCTGCGGCTACTGCCACAACCCCGAGCTGCAGGCCGCGCGCGGCGCGCGCGAGTTCCCGTGGGCCGAGGTGCGCGCCTTCCTCGAGAAGCGCCGGGGCCTTCTCGACGCGGTGGTGTTCAGCGGCGGCGAGCCCACGCAGCAGCGAGGGCTCGCCGCGGCGATGCGCGAGGTGAAGGCGCTCGGCTACTGCATTGGACTCCATACGGCAGGCATCGTGCCGCGGCGGCTGGCCGAGGTGCTGCCGCTCGTGGACTGGGTGGCGATGGACGCAAAAGCGCCCTTCTGCGAGCACGAGCGCGTGACCGGCG